>CAZUYG010000181.1:0-6829 GCA_964624265.1 uncultured Candidatus Odyssella sp. | reverse complement strand
CATATCTCTGTTCGCGAACACGATGGAGCGCGTGCAGGACCGCCGCTTCTTCGACGCGCTCGCGGCCGCGGGGTCGCGCATGATAAACTTCGTGGAGCACCGCTTCATCGACATCGGCGCCGGCCTGCCGGTCTTCCCGCCGCAGCGGCGCTAGTTCCCGCGCCATGCCCGATCCGTTTTTCTGGTCCAAGATATTCCCGTATCTCGCGGCCGCGTTCGGGTTCGGCTACCTGCTCGGCTCGATTCCATTCGGACTCGTGCTCACGCGGCTGGCCGGCGCCGGCGACATCCGCAAGATCGGCTCCGGCAACATCGGCGCGACCAACGTGCTGCGCACCGGCAGGAAGGGCCTCGCGCTCGCGACCTTGCTGCTCGACGGCGCCAAGGGCGCTGCGGCGCTGCTGATCGTCCACCGCTTCTACGGCGAGGAGATGGCGCTCGCCGCCGGCCTCGGCGCGATGCTGGGGCACGTGTTCCCGGTCTGGCTCGGCTTCAAGGGCGGCAAGGGCGTGGCCACCGCGCTCGGCCTGCTGCTCGCGGCGGCGTGGCCGGTCGGCGCGCTCGCCTGCCTCACCTGGCTCGCGGTGGCGTTCGTCTTCCGATTCTCCTCGCTGGCGGCGCTCGCCGCGATCGCGCTGGCGCCGCTCTATGCCTGGGCGGCCGATCGCCTGCACTGGCCGCTGTGGGGCAGCGCGGCCGTCTACGCGCAGGTGGCGAAGATGGCGCTGGCGATCGCCGTGCTCGTGTGGATTCGCCATGCCGGCAACATCCGCCGCCTGCTGAGCGGCACCGAGCCCAAGATCGGGCAGAAGAAAGCCGAAGGTGCCTGATGCTGTTCATGGTGATCGAGAAGTTCCGCAATCAGAACGCCAAAGCGGTCTATCGCCGCCTGCGCGACGAGGGCCGCGGCTTTCCCGACGGGCTCACTTATGTGGGCAGTTGGGTGACGGCCGATGTCGCGCGCTGCTTTCAGCTCATGGAAACCGACGACGTAACGCTGCTGCAGCGCTGGGTCGCGGACAAGAGCGATCTGGTCGAGTTCGAGATCGTGCCGGTGGTGTCCGGCAAGGATACCGCCGCGGCTCTGGCCGGCCAGCTTTAGGGCGCGCGGCCGGCCTCGGCATCGCTTCGGCCCTCTGCTAGTCTGCCGAGGTCGGGGCGCAGGGAATCGCCCAAACCCGCGGCGGAGGGAGACGCTCGAATGAGGCGGCGCGAAGCGACGCTGCTCATCGCCGGCGCGGCGGTGTTTCCGCATGCGGCGCGCGCCCAGCGAAAGCCGCCGGTGATCGGCGTGCTGGCGGCGGGCGCGCCGGCCGCGTTCGATCGCTTTCTGGCCGGATTTCATGCGGGGCTGTCCGAATCGGGTTTCGCCGAGGGGCGCAATGTCGCGATCGAGTTTCGCTGGGCGCATGGCCGCTACGACAGGCTCCCCGCGCTCGCCGCCGAATTGATTGCGCTCAAGGTCGATCTCATCCTCGCCAGCGGCGGCGCTCCGCCGGCGTTCGCGGCGAAGGCGGCGACGGCGACGATACCCATCGTGTTCACCGCGATCGCCGACCCGCGCGAGGGCGGGCTGGTCGAGAGCCTGAACCGGCCCGGCGGCAATCTCACCGGCGTCACGATCCTCACCGCCGAGCTCGATTCGAAACGGCTGGAGCTGCTCTGCACGCTCGCGCCCGGCGCCCGGATTGTCGCCGCCCTCGCCAATCCGAACCGCTCGGATTTCTCCAAGCAGACCCAGGACGTGCAGGCGAGCGCCGCCACGATGGCGCGCGAGCTCGTCGTCCTGCGCGCCGGCACCGAGGCGCAGATCGACGAGGCGTTCGCGGCGCTGAAAGCCCGCGGCGCGGGCGCGCTGGCCGTGCTGGCCGATCCGTTCTTCACCAGCCGGCGCGAGCAGATCGTGGCGCTCGCCGCGCGGCACGCCGTGCCGGCGATCTACCAGTGGCGCGAGTTCGCCGCCCTCGGCGGACTGGCGAGCTACGGACCCAGCATTATCGACGCCTACCGCCAGGCGGGCGTCTATGCGGGCCGCATCCTCAAGGGCGAGAAGCCGGCGGTGCTGCCGGTGCTGCAGCCGGCGAAGTTCGAGTTCGTCCTGAATTTGAGGACGGCCAAGGCGCTCGGACTCGACGTTCCCGATCCGCTGCTCGCGCGCGCCGACGAGGTGATCGAATGAGGCGCGTCCGAATGATACGGCGGCGCGATGCGCTCGTTCTTGGGGCCAACGCTCTGATCGGGCCTTCGATCGCATTTGCAGCGCCGCCGGAAAGGCCTATCGTCGGCTTCCTCAGCAGCGGCGATGCGCGCTCGTTCGAGGGCCTTCTGGGCGCCTTCCGCGCGGGGCTCGCCGCCGCGGGCTTCGCGGACGGCAAGAACGTCTCGATGCAATATGCCTGGGCCGATGGCCACTACGAACGCCTCCCGACCCTCGCCGCCGAGTTCGTTCGCCGGCGAGTCGACGTCATTGCCGCGACCGGCGGCGAGCCCTCCGCCCAAGCCGCAAAGGCGGCAACGCCCTCGATACCGATCGTCTTTACGGGCAGCGACCCGATTGCGGCCGGGCTCGTGGCCAGCATGAATCGGCCGGGCGGGAACGTAACCGGTGTCACTCTCTACACGGCGGAACTCGGGCCAAAACGCCTGCAACTGCTGCAGGACATTCTGCCCAAGGCCGACGAATTCGGCGTCCTGCTGAACCCGGCGACGCGGAGCGCTGGTACGTGGTTGAAATCGATCGAAGACACGATGACCCGCGCCGGCATCCGGCTCATCACCTTCCGCGCGGATTCCTTGGCCGGTATAGAGCGCGCCTTCGCGGCGTTCGCGCAAAAAGCCGTTGATGCGCTGCTCGTCGCCAACGATCCCTTTTTCTTCAGCCGCCGCGGCGAGATCGTCGCGCTTGCCGCGCGCCACCGACTGCCGACCATCTGCGAGTTCCGCGAATTCGTCGCCGCCGGCGGCTTAGTGAGCTACGGCACCGACATCAAGGAGATGTACCGCCAAGCTGGCGACTATGCTGGGAAGATTCTGCTCGGCGCAAGACCGGGCGACCTGCCGGTCCTCGTTCCGACGAAGTTCGAACTCGTGCTCAATCTCAAAACGGCAAAGTCGCTCGGCCTCAGGTTTCCGGATTCTATCGTCGTGCGCGCGGACGAGGTGATCGAATGAACCCGCGCGACGCGCAGCCGGAGGATCGTGCGGCGCCCGCGGTCGAGCCCGCCGATGCACGCGTGCGGCGGCCGCTGTTCCGCAAATACTTTCTGGCGCTGTTCGCCGCGGTGGTGATTCCGCTGCTCGCGAGCGGCGCGATCGAGGCTTGGTTCGGCTATCGCGACCAGCAGGTGCTGCTCAACCAGCGCCTGCGGCTCGAAGCGCAGGCGGCGGCGAGCAAGATCCAGGATTTTCTCGACGGCATCCGCGACCAGATGCAGTGGGCGGTGCAATTGCCATGGACCGACGGCGGCGACGAGCGCCACCGCTTCGACGCGCTGCGCGTGCTGCGCCAGGTGCCGGCCATCGTCGACCTCGCGCTCGTCGACGGCACCGGCAAGGAGCGGCTCAAGATATCGCGCGTCGGCCGCGACGTGATCGGCAGCGGCCTCGACCGCGCCGCCGATCCGGCCGCCGCGGGCGCGCGCAGCGCCCGCATCTGGCACGGTCCCGTGCGGCTGAACCGCGGCTCCGAGCCCTACATGACGCTGGCGGTGGCCGGCAACCGCAGCGCGGTCGGCGTTGCCGTGGCCGACATCAACCTCAAGCTCATCTGGGACGTGATCAACGCGATCCGCGTCGGCGAGACGGGCGCCGCCTTCGTCGTGGACCGCAACGGCCGGCTCGTGGCGCATCCCAACATCAGCCTCGTGCTGCGCGGCGCCGACGACGAAACCTCGGCGCGCCTCAAGGCGCTGCAGGCCGCCGTGCAGTCGCCGGGCGGCGGGACCATCACGACGAAGAACATCGAGGGCCGCACGGTGCTGATGGCGATGGCGCCGATCGCCGGCGCGCAGTGGATGGTGTTCGCCGAGCAGCCCGCCGCCGAGGCTTACGCGCCGATTCGATCGGCCTTGTGGCGCACCGGCATTCTCGTGCTCGCGGGCGCCTTCTTCGCGACGCTGCTCGCGTTCGCGCTCGCCCGGCGAATGTCGGGGCCGATCCGCGTGCTGGAGCGCGGCGTGGCCAGCATCGGCGCGGGGCAGTTCGACCACCGCATCCGCATCGCCACCGGCGACGAGCTCGAGCGCCTGGCCGCGCGCATCAACGCGATGGCGGAAGAACTGGCGCTCTCGCAGGAACGCTCCGAACGCATCGGGCGCCTCAAGCGTTTCCTCTCGCCCCAGGTGGCGGAACTGGTCGAGAGCGCGGGCAAGGAAGACCTGCTCGGCGCGCAGAAGGCCGAAGTCGTCGTGGTGTTCTGCGATCTGCGCGGCTTCACGGCCTTCTCCGCCAAGGCCGAACCCGAGGAGATCATGCGCGTCCTCGGCGAATACTACGACGCGCTCGGCGCCATCATCATGCGTTACGAAGCGACGCTGACGCACTTCTCCGGCGACGGCCTGATGGTGCTGCTGAACGCGCCGGTGCCCTGCCCGGACGATCCGGCGCTGCGCGCCGTGCGCATGGCGCGCGACATGCAGGGCGCCGTCCAGGCGCTGATCGCCGCCTGGAGCGCGCAAGGACACCGCCTCGGCTTCGGCATCGGCCTCGCCAAGGGCATCGCGACCGTCGGGCGGATCGGCTACGAGGGCCGTCACGACTACACGGCGATCGGCCGCGTCGCCAATCTCGCCTCGCGCCTTTGCTCGGCCGCCGATGACCGGCAAATCCTCGTCGATCAGACCGCGGCAGCCGCCGTGTCCGGCGAAGTCGCGCTCGATGCGGTTGGCACGCGCGAGCTCAAGGGTTTCGGCGAATCCGTTGCCGTCTACGCGATTGCCGGCGGGCGCGGCGAGCCGCAGATGGCGGCGGGTCCGGCCCGCTGACCGCGGCCGGCGCCCCTTGCCAAGCGCCGTTTGAGAACATATTACGAACCGAGAAACACTGCGCCCGTTCACAATTTTGGATTGCGCCGTGCCCCGCGCCCCCCGCGTTCTGTCCGACGCCGAGAAGCTCGACTGGATCCGCCTCGTCCGCAGCGAGGGCGTGGGGCCGGTCACGTTCTTTCATCTCGTGCGATTCTACGGCGGCGCGGCGAAGGCGCTGGCGGCGCTGCCAGAGCTTGCGCGCCGCTCGGGCCGGAAGGCCCCGATCCGCCTCGGCACCGAGAAGGACGCGGAACGCGAGCTGATCGCCGTGAAACGCGCGGGCGCCGAACTGCTCGCCTGGCTGGAACCCGCCTACCCGGTTCCGCTCGCGGCGATCGAAGACGCGCCGCCCCTGATGACGGTGCGCGGCAATGTTTCGCTTCTATCGCGGCGAAACATTGCATTGGTCGGCGCGCGCAATGCTTCGGCCAACGGCCGCGCGTTCGCCGAGCGCATCGCGCGCGATCTCGGCCGGGCGGCGTTCGTCGTGACGTCCGGCCTCGCGCGCGGCATCGACGCGGCCGCGCACAAGGGTGCGCTCGAAACCGGCACCGTCGCCGTTTTGGCCGGCGGAATCGACATCTGCTATCCGCCCGAGCATCGGACCCTCTACGACGCGATCGCGGCCCAAGGCGCGCTCGTCGCCGAACTGCCGCCCGGCACCGAGCCGCTCGCGCGCCACTTCCCGCGCCGCAACCGGGTCATCTCCGGCCTGTCCGAAGGCGTCGTCGTCGTCGAGGCGGCGTTGCGCTCGGGATCGCTGATCACCGCGCGCCTCGCCGGCGAGCAGGGGCGCGACGTCTTCGCGGTTCCGGGCTCGCCGCTCGATCCGCGCTGCCACGGTAGCAACAATTTGATCCGGCAGGGCGCCGCGCTGACGGAGAGCGCGGAAGACGTGTTGCGCGGGCTCGGCGGCCGGAGCCTGGTTCCCGAACGCGCCGAGGCCCTGGGCGAGTCCGAACTGCCGCCGCCGATGCCGCCCGCGGAAGCCGATTCCGACAAGGCCCGCACCTTGCTGATCGAGCGCCTCTCGCCGTCGCCGACGGCGGTCGACGAGCTCGTGCGCCAGACCGAGCTGCCGCCCGCATTGGTTGCGTCCGCGCTGCTCGAACTGGAGCTGGCGGGACGCATCGAACGCCATCCCGGCAACCGGGTCGCCCGGCTCGGAACTTGACAACCCCCGCCCAAGTCGTGTTTGACGCGCCGCTCAAACCGGCGGCTGGACGCGACCCGCCCTTGTAAAAGGGTATTGCCACCCTTTCTTCACATATCGCGTATCGCAATTCACGCCATCGGTAGAAAACTGCTCCGGAGTCCGTAATGGACGTCGTCGTCGTCGAATCGCCGGCGAAAGCGCAGACGATCAACAAATACCTCGGCAGCGGCTACAAGGTGCTGGCGAGCTACGGGCACGTGCGCGATCTCGTCGAGAAGGACGGCTCGGTCGATCCCGAGCAGGACTTCGCGATGAAGTGGGAGATGCGCGACAAGCGCGACGCGCTCGGCGAAATCCGCCGGAGCCTCAAGGGCGCCAAGCGCCTGATTCTCGCCACCGACCCCGACCGCGAGGGCGAGGCGATCTCGTGGCACCTCGAAGAGGTGCTGCGCGAGAAAGGCGCCCTCAAGGGCATCGACGTCCAGCGCGTCACGTTCAACCAGATCACGCGCGACGCGGTGCGCGACGCGCTCGCGCATCCGCGCAACATCGACCAGGCCCTCGTCGACGCCTACCGCGCGCGCCGCGCGCTCGACTATCTCGTCGGCTTCACGCTCTCGCCGGTGCTGTGGCGCAAGCTGCCGGGCTC
>CAZUYG010000180.1:0-6849 GCA_964624265.1 uncultured Candidatus Odyssella sp. | reverse complement strand
ATCGCGAAGCTCACGACCAGCAGCAGCGACGTGCGCGTGATGAGCGAAACGGACGCGAGCACGATCGCGATCTGGATCAGGGCTTCCGCGAAATCGAAATACGGATCCTTGCGCTGCGCGGTGTCCCGCACCCGCTCCTTTTCCTTCGCGCGGGCGGCCAGTTCCTTGCGGCCCTCTTTCGTCTCGGGCTCGCTCTCGTAGCGGGCCGACGTGTCCCGGTATTTCTTGATCGTCGCTTCGATCTGCTTGCGGGCTTCTTCCGGCATGCCCGGATTCGCGGCGAGGATCAGGCCGAACTGGTCGGCGGTCGCGTCGATGCTCGTCTTGCGGATCGTCTTGGCCTGGAAAAAGGCCCAGAGGTTCGAGGCCTCGATGTTGTTGGCCAGCATGTCCTTCATGGCGTTCGAGGCGCCCATGCCCGTGATCGCGAGCGCGACCGCGAGGATCGCGATATAGACCGCGACCCACTTGCTGCCGCCTTTCTCGTGCGCTTCCTGGATGTTCTCGTGGACTTCGGCCGCTTCGGCCATGGTTTCCCCCAAACGTTCACGACGGGCTGACGCTCCCGGCAGCGAGGCCGCCGGTACCAGGGTCTAGTTACATTTGCATATGTTACAGAATCAAGCCGCGAGCGCCGCGACCGATTTCACGAGGCTATTGACTCCGCTCAGCCGGGCGCGCTCGTCGCGCCAGTCGCGGCGATAGACCAGGCGCTGATCGGGCCGCACCTTCATCGTGCCGGCCTGCTGCTTGATGAACAGCACGAGCTTTTCGGGTCTCGCGAATTTGTTGCCGCGGAACGCGATCACCGCGCCCTTGGGCCCGGCGTCGATCTTCTCGATGCCCGCGGTCACGCAGAAGCGCTTGATCGCGACAAGATCGAGCAGGTTGCGGACTTCGTCGGGCAGCGGTCCGAAGCGGTCGACGAGCTCGGCGGCGAAGGCGTCGATGTCGCGCGCCTCGATGAGATCGGCGATGCGCCGATAGAGGCCGAGGCGGACGCTGAGGTCCGGCACGTAGCCCTCCGGAATCAGCACGGGCATGCCGATCGAGATCTGCGGCGTCCAGTGCTCGTGCTCGACCGGCGCGATTCCGGCCGCGCCGCTCTCGCGCGCGGTCGCCACCGCCTCCTCGAGCATCTGCTGGTAAAGCTCGATGCCCACCTCGCGGATGTGGCCCGACTGCTCCTCGCCGAGCAGGTTTCCGGCGCCGCGGATGTCCATGTCGTGACTGGCGAGCTGGAAGCCGGCGCCGAGCGTATCGAGCATCTGCATGACCTCGAGGCGCCGCTGCGCGTCCTCGCTGAGGGCCTGGTTCGGCGGCACCGTGAGATAGGCATAGGCGCGCACCTTCGAGCGCCCCACCCGCCCGCGCAGCTGATAGAGCTGCGCGAGGCCGAAGCGGTCCGAGCGGTGAACGATGATCGTGTTGACGTTCGGGATGTCGAGGCCGGATTCGATGATGTTCGTCGAGATCAGGATCTGGATCTGACCATCGACGAACTTCACCATCGTCTCTTCGAGCTCGCTGGCCGCCATCTGGCCGTGGGCGGTCGCGATCTTGGCGTCGGGCGCCAGCTCGCGGACCTCGCCGCTGAGATACGACAGGTCCTCGATGCGCGGGCAGACATAATAGATCTGTCCGCCGCGGAAGAGCTCGCGCTGGATCGCCTCTCGGATGACGACCGGATCGTAGGGCAGCACGAAGGTACGCACCGCGAGCCGGTCGACCGGCGGAGTCGTGATCAGCGAAAGATCGCGCACGCCCGCCAGCGCCATCTGGAGCGTGCGCGGGATCGGCGTCGCGGTGAGCGTCAGCACGTGCACGTCGGCGCGCAGCTCCTTGAGGCGTTCTTTCTGCACCACGCCGAAATGCTGCTCTTCGTCCACGATGACGAGGCCGAGGCGCTTGAAGCTTACGGTCTTGCCGAGCAGCGCATGCGTGCCGACCACGATGTCGATGGCACCCTCGGCGAGGCCGCGCTTGGTCTCGGCCACTTCGCGCGGCGCGGCGAGACGCGAGAGATGACCGATCTTGAGCGGCAGGCCGCGGAATCGCGCGCGGAAATTCGCGGTGTGCTGGCGCGCGAGCAGCGTGGTGGGGACCACGACCGCGACCTGCAGCCCGGCCATCGCGGCGATGAAGGCGGCGCGCAGCGCCACCTCGGTCTTGCCGAAGCCGACGTCGCCGCAGACGAGGCGGTCCATCGGCTTGCCCGAGGCGAGATCGGCGAGCACGTCCTCGATCGCTTTCTGCTGGTCTTCCGTTTCCTGATACGGAAACTGCGCCGCGAACTCGTCGTAGGCGCCGGGCGGTGACTGCACCGCGTCGGCGGTCTTGAGCTGGCGCTGCGCGGCGATCGCGATCAGCTTGTCGGCGATCTCGCGGATACGCTGCTTGATGCGCGCCTTGCGCGTCTGCCAGCCGGCGCCGCCGAGCTTGTCGAGCGCCGCCTCGCCCTCCTCGCTGCCGTATCGCGAAAGCAGTTCGATGTTCTCGACCGGCAGATAGAGCTTGTCGCCGCCGGCGTAGACGAGGCGCAGGCAATCGTGCGGCGCACCGCCGGCGGTCAGCGTCTCTAGCCCGTCGTAGCGGCCGATGCCGTGATCCTCGTGCACGACGAGATCGCCCGGCTGGAGCGACGAAAGCTCGGTGATGAACGCGTCGGTGCGCCGGCGCTTCTTCGCGCGCCGCACGAGGCGTTCGCCGAGGATGTCCTGCTCGGTGACGATCGCGACGGGCGCGTCGCCCGCGCCGCCGTCGAGGATGCCATGCTCAAGCGACAGTTCCGCGACGCTGACGGCGCCGCGCGGTGCGGCAAGCGCCGCGGCCCAATCGGATACTTCCTGGACGTCGGCGGCGCCGTGCTCACGCAGAAGCTGGGCGAGCCGCGCGCGCGAACCCGCCGTGAAGGCGGCCACGACGGGCCTTGCGCCCTCGCGGGCGTAGCGCACCAGTGTTTTCCGCACCTCGTCGAACAGGTTGACGTCGCCCTGGTTGCGCGCCGCAGAGAAATCGGGCGTCTGCCGGTACCCGGCATCGATGACGCCCGTCGCACCCTCGGGCGCGGCAAACGGCGAGAAGGCCGCGACGCGCCGTTCGCCGAGACGCGCTTTCCATTCGGCCTTGTCGAGATAGAGGCTGCCCGGCGGCACCGGGCGATAGACGAACTCGCCGGACGGCGTTTTCTCGGCCGGCGCCTTGCTGCCGGCGGCCATGCTGCGGCGGGCTTCGTAGTAGTCGGCGATCAGCTCGAGCCGCGCCTCCACGGCCTGCTCGGCCTGATGATCCATCGTCACGGCGGCGCCGGGCAGATAGTGAAACAGGGTCTCGAGACTGCCGTAGAAATGCGGCAGCCACTGCTCCATGCCGACGAAGCGCTGGCCGGCGCTGACCGCCTCGTAGAGCGGATCGTTGCGCCAATCCTGCGGATTGGCGGCGCGATAGCGTTCGCGGAACAGCGTGATGCGCGCATCGTCGAGCACCAGTTCCGAGACCGGCGCGAGCGCGAAGCTTTCGCGCGTGCCGGTGGTCTTCTGCGACAGCGGATCGAAGCCACGGATCGACTCGATGGCTTGGCCGAACAGGTCGAGCCGCACCGGCTCGGCGGCGCCGGGCGGAAACAGGTCGATGAGGCCGCCGCGAACAGCGAATTCGCCCGGCTCGCGGACCGTGCCGGTGCGGTTGAAACCGTGCGCGGTCAGAAAGGCGGTGAGCTTCTCAAGATCGAGCGTCCCGCCGCGCCGGAACGAGAGCGTCGTGCCCGCGAAAACCTCGCGCGGCGGCACGCGCTGCAGGATCGCGCTCACGGTCGTGATGACGATGCGGCCCTGCCCCTCCGCCGGCCCCGCCCCCGCGAGCTTGGCGAGCACGCTCGCGCGGTCGGCCATGATCTCGACGTTCGGCGATACGCGGTCGTAGGGCAGCGTGTCCCAGGCCGGAAACGCCAGGGTTTCCACGCCGGGATGGAAAAAGCGCAGGTGATCGATCAGGCGGTAGAGGCGCGCATCGTCGCGCGCGACGTGCAGCAGCGTGCGCCCTTCCGCGGCCCACGCGCCCAGCAGCAGCGCATCGGCGCCTTCGGGCGCGCCGGCGACGACGAGGGCACCGGGCTTCGTATCGAGCGGCAGCGGGCTATCGGGCATTGGCGGCGTAGTGCGCGATCAGGCGATCGAGAACGGAGGACCGGGCCGAGGACGGCGGCGACGCGCGCCCCATGATCCACTCATACAGGTCGGGCTCGGGCTGCTCCAACAGCGCTTCGTATTCCGCCAGCTGCGGCGCCTCGAAGCCGTCCAGGCACGCGTCCGCGAAGGGACCGAGAAGGAGATCCATCTCCTTCGTCCCGCGGTGCCAGGATCGATATTTGAGCCGTTTGCGGCGGCGGACGATCTCGTCCGCGCCGGCCGACGCGTTCACCGGGATTGCCTCGCTGGAAGCGGTTAGTCCTATAGTGCCGCCGACCTTTCCTTGCCAACCCTGCCCGGATGCGACCTTCCATCCTGTTTCCGCTGTTTGCGCCCGTCACGCGCCTTGCCGGGGTCGGCCCCCGCATCGGCGAGCTGATGGCGCGCGCGGCCGGCGAAAAGATCGTCGATCTGCTTTGGCACCTGCCGTCCGGCATCGTCGACCGCCGGCATTCGCCCTCGGTGGGCGACGCCAAGCCCGGCGAGATCGCGACCTTGACGGTCAAAGTTCACACGCACGAGCCGCCGCCGGCCCGGGCGCCGCGCCGGCTGCCCTATCGCATCGTCTGCGGCGACGACACCGGCTTCATCACGCTGATCTTCTTCTCCGCCAAAGGCGATTATCTGCTGAAGCAGTTTCCGATTGGCGATATCCGGGTCGTCAGCGGCCGGGTCGACGAATACCAGGGCGGCAAGCAGATGCCGCATCCGGATTACGTCGGTACGCTCGAGCAGAAAGCCGAACTGGCCACGGTCGAGCCGGTCTATCGGCTCACCGAAGGGCTGACGCCGCGCGTCATGCGCAAGGCGGTGGCCGGCGCGGTCGCGCTGGCGCCCGATCTGCCGGAATGGGCCGATCCGCACCTCGTGTCGCAGCGCAAATGGCCGAGCTGGCGCCACGCGCTCGGCGCCGCGCACGCGCCGCAATCGGCGGCCGATCTCGCGCCCGAGACGCTGGCCCGGCTTCGCCTCGCCTACGACGAATTGCTGGCCGGGCAGATCGCGCTGCGCCTCGTCCGCAGCCAGCAAAAGAAAGCGCGCGGCCGCGCCCTCCGCGTGGCCGGTCCGCTTCGGGAGAAGGCGCTCGCCGCGCTGCCGTTCCGGCTGACCGGCGCGCAGATGCGCTCGCTGGCCGAGATCGACGCCGACATGGCGTCGGAGTCGCGCATGCTCCGCCTGCTGCAAGGCGACGTCGGCAGCGGCAAGACCGTCGTGGCGTTCCTCGCGATGCTCAACGCGGTGGAATCGGGCGCCCAGGCCGCGCTGATGGCGCCCACCGAGATTCTCGCCCGCCAGCACCACGCCACGATCGCGCCGCTCGCCGCCGCCGTCGGCGTCAGGGTGGCGCTGCTGACCGGGCGCGACAGCGGCAAGGCGCGCGAGGCACTGCTGGCATCGCTCGCGGTCGGCGAGATCGACATCCTCGTCGGCACGCACGCGCTCATCTCGGAAGACGTCGACTATCGCGATCTCGCCTTCGCCGTCGTCGACGAACAGCATCGCTTCGGCGTCCATCAGCGCATGTCGCTTTCGGCCAAAGGCGAGCGCGCCGACATCCTGGTGATGACGGCGACGCCGATCCCGCGCACGCTGCTGCTCGCGCATTACGGCGATCTCGACGCGTCGCGGCTCGACGAGAAGCCCGCCAACCGCAAACCGATCGACACGCGCGTGCTGCCGCTCGACCGCCTCGACGACATGTATCCCGCGATCCGCCGCGCGATCGGCGAAGGCGCGCGCGTGTATTGGGTCTGCCCGCTGGTCGAGGAATCGGCCGAGACCGATCTCGCCGCGGCGACCGAACGCCATGCGGACCTCGCCAAGCGATTTCCGCACAAGGTCGGCCTGCTGCACGGGCGGCTGTCCGGCAAGGAGCGCGACGTGACGATGAAGCGCTTCGCGGGCGGCGAAATCGCGATTCTCGTGGCCACGACCGTCATCGAGGTCGGCGTCGACGTGCCCGAAGCGACCGTGATGATCGTCGAGCATGCCGAGCGCTTCGGCCTCGCGCAGCTCCACCAGCTGCGCGGCCGCGTCGGCCGCGGCGAGCGCGCCTCCACCTGCCTGCTGCTCTATCAAGGGCCGCTCGGCGAGACGGCCAAGGCGCGGCTCGCGATCCTGCGCGAGAGCGAAGACGGCTTCCGCATCGCAGAGGAAGATTTGCGCCTGCGCGGCGGCGGCGACGCGCTCGGCGCGCGCCAGAGCGGCATGCCGGAATTCCGCCTCGCCGATCTCGCGACCCAGGCCGAGCTGCTGCCGCTCGCCAGCGACGACGCGAAGCTCATCCTCGACAGGGACCCGACGCTCGAGACGCCGCGCGGCCGGGCCGTGCGCACCCTGCTCTACCTGTTCGAGCGCGACGAGGGCGTGCGGCTTCTGCGAACGGGCTAAAGGCGCCCGTGAAGCCGGCCGGCGCCGCGAGCCTCTCCAGCCGAATCCCTTGCAGAGCCGAGGCGGCTTTACGTGCGGCCGAAGACAGCCGTATTTTGCGCTCCGGCCGTCGAGTGCATGAAGAACCGACCCGGTTCTCGGAATTCGCGGGCCGGCGGAGCCGGAATTTTCCCGTAGTAGCGAGGTCGGTCGCGATGAGCTTCAAAGCATCAAATGTCGCCGACAAGTGCGAGGACTTCGCGCGCGAGGCGGTCGCCGCGCGGCAAATGGA
>CAZUYG010000179.1:0-6852 GCA_964624265.1 uncultured Candidatus Odyssella sp. | reverse complement strand
CCGTGCCGCGCGATCAGCGCTTCGACCGTCTCGGCATTGGCGCGCGTCAGCGTCTCGACCAGCGAAGGCGGCGCGCCGAGCTTGCCGAAATGCGCGCGGACGTCGCGGCGAAGCGCGTCGCTGTAGGGAACCGTGAGATGCGGGCCGAATTCGACGCGGCCGCGCCCGTCGGAGCGGATCAGCGCCGCATCCACGCCGTCGAGCGACGTCCCGCTCATCAGGCCGAGCGCGGTGCGCAAGCGGGCCCCGGCCGGCGCCTGCGTTTTTGGTTTCGCCATGGGTTGTGCTAAGGGGGGCATCCGCCGCCGCTGCCGTTTCCGCCGCAGGATAAGCGTTCCATGGTCGCCTTGAAATCGGATTTCCTCCGCACGCTCGAGGAGCGCGGATTCATCCATCAGATGTCCGACGCCGCGGCGCTCGACGCCAAGTGCCAGGCGGGGCCGATCGCGGCCTATATCGGCTTCGACTGCACGGCCGACAGCCTGCATGTCGGCAGCCTCGTGCAGATCATGCTGCTGCGCTGGCTGCAGAAGACCGGCCACAAGCCGATCGTATTGATGGGCGGCGGCACGACGAAGGTGGGCGATCCCTCCGGCAAGGACGAATCGCGCCAGCTGCTGACCGACGAGCAGATCAACAGGAACATGGCCGGCATCAAGTCGGTGTTCGCGAAATACCTCGCCTTCGGCGGCGGCAAGACCGACGCGGTGATGGTCAACAACGCCGACTGGCTCGACACGCTCGCCTACATTCCGTTCCTGCGCGACGTCGGCAAGCACTTCACGATCAACCGCATGCTGACCTTCGACAGCGTGAAGCTGCGCCTCGACCGCGAGCAGCCGCTGACGTTCCTCGAATTCAACTACATGATCCTCCAGGCCTACGATTACCTGGAGCTCGCGCGGCGGCACGCCTGCATCCTGCAGATGGGCGGCTCCGACCAGTGGGGCAACATCATCAACGGCTGCGAGCTCGGCCGGCGCATCGACAGCCGCGAGATGTACGCGCTCACCTCGCCGCTGCTGACCACGGCCTCGGGCGCCAAGATGGGCAAGACGGCGCAGGGCGCCATCTGGCTCAACGAAGACCGGCTGCCGGCCTACGATTTCTGGCAATACTGGCGCAACGCCGAAGACGCCGACGTCGGCCGCTTCCTGCGCCTGTTCACCGAGCTGCCGCTCGACGAGATCGCGCGGCTCGAGAAGCTCGGCGGCGCCGAGATCAACGAGGCCAAGAAAATCCTCGCGACGGCGGTGACGGCGCTGGCGCACGGCGCCGCGGCCGCGGACTCGGCGGCGGAAACCGCGCGCAAGACCTTCGAGGAGCACGCGCTCGGCGCCG
Organism: uncultured Candidatus Odyssella sp.; assembly: GCA_964624265.1. Taxonomy (GTDB): domain Bacteria; phylum Pseudomonadota; class Alphaproteobacteria; order Bin65; family Bin65; genus SBBV01. The sequence continues at coordinate 5,511 of CAZUYG010000179.1, read as the reverse complement.
ACTTGCCTGTCGTCGAAGTGCCGCGCGGCGAATTGCAGAAGGGCGTGCCGCTGTTCACGCTGCTGCACCGCGCGGGGCTGGCCGCCAGCGGCGGCGAGGCGCGGCGGCTGGTGAAAGGGCGCGGCGCCAAGATCAACGACCGCACCATCGACATCGAAACGCGGCCGGTGACGCTCGAGGACATTTCCGGCGACGGCGTCGTGAAGCTCTCGGCCGGCAAGAAGCGCCACGCGCTGGTGAAGCCGGTGTGAGACGGCGGCGCGGGCCGGCGGCCGCCGCGTCCGAAGCCTAGCGCTCGGGCGCGCGGCTTTCCGGGGCGATCATGCGCCGCGGCGCCTCTTCGGCGGGCGGCGGCCCGCGGTTGGGGCCGGAGGCCGGCCGCCCAACATCCGGGCTGGCGTCGGCCGAAGGGTTCTCGAAGATGCGGCGGAACGGACCCGGCGTCAGCATCGACAGCGGATTGACCGTGAAGCTCGGATTCTTGAGATCGCCTTCCACCGAGAAGCGCGCGGCGAACAGGCCCCCGCCCTTCTCCTTGACGATCACCTCGCCGAGCAGCGGAATTTTTCCGACCATGCTGTTGAGCAGATAGAGCGGCACGATCGTTCCGCTGAGGTTCGCGGTGTCGCGCCGCGAATCGACGCGGCCCGAGAGCGTGACGCCGATCTGCGATCCTTCCGCGCGACCGTCCTTCACCTCGACCAGGCCCTGGCGGTAGCGGAACGGCAGCACGAGCGTGCCGAATTCGACGCCGCGGTCGGAGGCGAGCAGGTTGCCGAGGCCCTCGAACGACGCCATCGCCAGCAGGCGCGCCATCGCCGGCGCGCGGATGATGCGGTAGTTGCGCAGGTCGGCGCTGCCGGTGAAGCCCGCGTCGGGATTGCGGCCGTCGGACGTCGCCCGGATCGTCAGCGCGCCGCCCACGACGGTGTCGGTGATGTTGAGCGCGCGCAGCGCGGCGCCGGCGTCTTGCGTCGATACCTGCAGCGCGCGGCCGCCCGCGACTTCGTTGAGGCGCAGCGACAGCGCCGCCCCGCCGGGCACCTTCGCGTCCATCGCGATGTTGCGCCAGCGCTTGCCGTCGTACACCACCTCGCCGACGAAATCCGTCACGTAGCGGTCGCGCGCGACGTAGAGGCGCGCGAGCTTCGCCGTGCCCTTGACCGGCGGGATCGTGACGTCGCCGCTCTCGGTGCGCGCGGCGAGGATCGGCGCGATGTCGAAGCTGCCGCCCTCGATGCGCACGGTCTTGGTGCCGTCGCGCTCGCCGAGAATCGAGGCGCGAATGTCGGTCCGGCCGGCCACGAGCCGGCTCAACTCCATCGTGCGGATCGTCAGGCCGTCGCCGTGAAACGTGGCGCTGCCCGAGGCGTTGACCGCCGCGCTCTCGACGCTGAAGCGCTGCACCGCGACCATGCGCTGGTTCTGCATCACCACGAGCGACCGCGCCGTGGCGGGCATGCCCTGCGGCTTGGTGATCGGCAGGCCGGGCGTGGTGAACGAAGCGTCGAGCAGGTCGTAAACGCCGTCCACCAGCGTGCGGCCGTCGTCGGTCCCGGTGACCTTGAGATCGGCGCCGTAGCTCCCGGTGAGGTATTGGCGGACGTCGAAGCCGGCCGCGGCGAGCGCCTCGACCTTGAACCGGGTCTTGAGTTCCAGCGTGCGGCGCGGCGACGCCTCTTTTCCGAACGACTCGTTCCACCGGATCGACGCGGCTTCCTCGCCGAGCCGGCCGTCGCCGGAAAGGTTCATGCCCTTCTTGTCGACCGCGAGCTTGAAGCGGCCGTCGGCGAGATCGAAGCCGAACAGGCCCTTCTTCCAGAAGAATTTCGTCAGCTCGGCGTCGGCGCGGATATCGACGCTTTCCATCTTCACTTCGCGGCCGAGCAGGAAGCGCACGTCGACCGTGGCCTTGACGTCGGCGCCGACCGCGACCGGATTGACGCCGAGCGCGCTCGCGAAGCCGAACGGCTTGCGGTCCAGCACGCGGAGGATATCGGCAAGCTTGCCCTCGATCGGGGCGACGACGACGAAATCCTCGTTCTTCTTCTCGAAGCCGAGGATGTCGACCCTGCCGCCGGTGAGCTTCACGCCCTCGAGCTCGCCGCCGGCGATCGTGAATTTGAGATCCTTGTCGTCGAACACCGCGGTGCCGCTCACGCCGGTGATCGGCGGCAGCTGGGCCATGAAGCGGATCGTGAGGCCGTTGTAGCGGAACGCGCCCTTGACGAGATCGAGCAGCAGCGGCTCGGTCTTGTCGTCGCGCTTGCGCAGCGCGATGCGCAGATCGAGCTGCTCGACCGTGCCCGCGGTGATGTTCGTCGTGACCCAGGTGCGCGCCGAAGGCTTGAGGCCCACCGGCCAGTATTTGGCGATATCGGCCGCCGGAAGAGCAGAGAGACCGAAGCTGCCGCTGTAGCTCCATTCGTGCTCGTCGCCGACGAAAACGCCGGAGGTCGAGAGCTTGGGGCCGGCGGTGCTGATCTCGAATTTGCGGATGTCGAGGCGGCGGCCGTTGTCGGTCAGCCCGCCGGTCAGCACGAAATCGGCGATCTCGAGCGGCGTGTCGTAATAGCCCGGAACCGTGAGGCTGCCGCGCGTGCCGCGCAGATCGAAGCGCGCGCCGACGATGCGCCCGGTATCGCGCGCGTCGAACTCGATGGCGCCGCCGAACGGCGTGTCGAACCAGGCGAGCGCGCGCATCGCGCCGCGGGCGGACGCGAACAGCTTCGGCGAGAGATCCTTGAACTGCACGCCGATGCGGATCGTGCCGTCGGCGCGCCGGTGCACGGCCTTCGACGAGAGATGCACGGTGCGCCCGTCGACCGCCAGCTCGAAGCCGATGGCGGCGGTGATGCCGTCGGCGTCGCGCCGCAGCGAGCCGTTGACGCGCATCGCGGTCCATTCGCGGCCGAGATTGGCGTCGTCGACGACGAGCTCGCCGTCGACGATGGCGACCGTTTCGAGCTCGCCCATCGGCGTGGTCGCGCCGTTGCCGCGGTCGCGCGCCAGCGCGCGCAGCAGGCTCGGGAGCATCGGCGCGGCGCTCTGCTGCGTCTGCTTCAGGCCCAGCTCGATGCGGCCGTCGGCCGTGCGCACGAGGCGCAGCTCCGGGCGCTGCAGCTTCAGCTCCTTGAGCGCCACTTCGCCGCGCATCAGCGCGCCGACCGCGACGCGCAGCGAAACGCTGGGCACGGTGGCGAGCACCGTGCGGTCCGGCCGCTCGAAGCGAAGCTGCGTCGCGCGGATGCGCAATCCGTCGCTCCAGCCTTCCCAGGCGATTTCGGCGTGGCCGAGCACCACGCGGAACGAGCCGTCGGAGGGCTGCAGCGCGCTTTCGATTTCGGGGCGGAAGCGGTCGATGGCGATGGGGCCCTGCGACAGGCGGATCGCGAGAACCGCGACCGCCGCCACGGCGAGCACGACGACCGCGCCCACGGCGCGGCGCCCCCATTTTGCGATGTTCCGCCCGACCTTCAGCAAACGGCGAATCCTGTCCCCGGCCCGAGCCCGTAAGACGTTGCCCGGCCTCGATATGTCGTCTAGTGGTCTCTTACGAAGCCCCAGTCGCGACAATGCCCAACAATATAGCCAAACCATGGCGAAATGTCCCGCTGCCCGGGCGGCCAGACGCCGCAGCCGTGGGCGCCGAGCGCTGGCGGGAAGCCGCGGAAAAGGCGGCGGATTCGGCCCTGGGCCGGGCCGCGCGTGAACTGCTCGAAAGCGCGCGATGGCGGCCGCTCCTGGCCGGCATCTTCGGCTCGAGCCCGTTCCTGACCGAAAGCCTGATCGGCAGCCTCGATACCGTGCTCGATTATGTGCAATCGGGGCCGGAGGCCGCGCTGGCCAACGCCCTCGCCGCGCTGGAGCGCGACACGGGCCCCGAAGCCGAGCCCGCCGCGGTCGAGCGCGCGCTGCGGCTCGCGAAGCGGCGCGTCGCGCTGGTGACGGCGCTGGCCGATCTCGCCGGGGACTGGCCGCTCGAAACCGTCACCCGCACGCTGAGCGCGTTCGCCGGCCGCGCGGCCGACGTTGCCGCCGGCCTTCACGCCGGGCGGCTCGCCCGGAGCGGCGCGATCTCTCTCGCCGGGCCCGGCCTCGCGGGCAGCGGCATCATCATCCTCGGCATGGGCAAGCTCGGCGCGTTCGAGCTCAACTATTCGAGCGACGTCGACCTCATCGTTTTCTACGACCCCGAGAAGCTCGCGGCGCGCGAGCCCGACCGGCTGCGCCAGACCATGGTGCGCTTCACGCAGAACACGATGCAGAGCCTCAGCAACCGCACGGCCGACGGCTACGTGTTCCGCACCGACCTGCGCCTGCGCCCCGACCCCGCCTCCACGCCCGCCGCCGTCTCGGTGCTCGCGGCCGAAGTGTACTACGAGACGATGGGCCAGAACTGGGAGCGCGCCGCGATGATCAAGGCGCGGCCGGTGGCGGCGGATCTGGCCGCCGGCGACGCGTTTCTCGCGCGCCTTCGCCCGTTCGTGTGGCGCCGCAGCCTCGACTTCAACGCGATCCAGGACATCCACTCGATCAAGCGGCAGATCAACGCGCATCGCGGCGGCAACGAGATCGCGGTGCTCGGCCACAACGTGAAGCTCGGCCGCGGCGGCATCCGCGAGATCGAGTTCTTCGCGCAGACGCAGCAGCTTATCTTCGGCGGCCGCGAGCCGGCGCTGCGCCAGCGCGGCACCTGCGACGCGCTGCGCGCGCTTGCCGCCGCCGGCCGCACGCCGCAGACCGCGTGCGACGAGATGATCGAATCGTACCGTTTCCTGCGCACGGTCGAGCATCGCCTCCAGATGGTCGACGACCAGCAGACGCATTCGCTGCCGGAAACGGCCGCCGGGCTGGACGCGTTCGCGCGCTTCTGCGGCTATCCGGCGGCGGAACCTTTCACGCGCGACCTGCTGTTCCATCTCCGCCGCGTCGAGGACCATTACGGCCATCTGTTCGAGGAGGCGCCGAGCCTCGCCGCGCCGGGCAACCTCGTCTTCACCGGCGTCGAGAACGATCCCGACACGCTCGCGACGATCGCCAAGCTCGGCTACCGCGACCCCGAGACGGTCTCGACCCTGATCCGCGGCTGGCATCACGGCCGCCACCGCGCGATGCGCAGCGCCCGCGCGCGCGAAGTGCTGACCGAGCTCGTGCCGGCGATCATCGCCGCGCTGGCCAAAAGCGTGAACCCCGACGACGCGTTCCGCCGCTTCGACACGTTCATCTCGAAGCTGCCGGCCGGTGCGCAGTTCTTCGCGCTGCTGCACGCGAATCCCGGCATGCTCGCGCTGCTCGCCGACATCATGGGCAGCGCGCCGCGCCTCGCCGAACGGCTCGCGCGCCGGCCGATCCTGTTCGACACCGTGCTGTCGCCCGATTTCTACAAGCCGGCGCCGCCGCGCGCGGCGCTCGAAACGGAGCTGGCCGCCGCCGCAGCGGGCGCCGAAACCTACGAAGACATGCTCGACGCGGTGCGGCGCTGGGCGCAGGACCGCCAGTTCCAGACCG
>CAZUYG010000178.1:3974-6924 GCA_964624265.1 uncultured Candidatus Odyssella sp. | reverse complement strand
TCTTCTGCATCGTGCCGCGCAGGATCTTGCCCGAGCGCGTCTTGGGCAGGCGCTTCACCACCACCGCCGTCTTGAACGCGGCGACCGGGCCGATGCGGTCGCGCACCATCGCCACCACCTCTTTCACGATCTCGGCGTGCGGGCGCGTGACGCCGGCCTTGAGCACGAGGAAGCCCAGCGGAAGCTGGCCCTTCATCGCGTCGGCGACGCCGATGACGGCGCATTCGGCGACGTCCTTGTGGTCGGAGAGCACTTCTTCCATGCCGCCGGTGGAGAGGCGATGGCCGGCGACGTTGATGACGTCGTCGGTGCGCGTCATCACGTAGACGTAGCCGTCTTCGTCGATGTAGCCGGCGTCGCCGGTTTTGTAATAGCCGGGGAAATCGTCGAGATAGGCCTTCCGGTAACGGTCGTCGGCCTTCCACAGCGTCGGCAAGGTGCCCGGCGGCAGCGGCAGCTTCGCGCACAGCGCGCCGATCTGCCCGGCCTTCACCGGCTTCTTGTCGTCGTCGAGGACTTCCATTTTCCAGCCCGGCATCGGCTTGGTCGGCGAGCCGTATTTCACCGGCAGCCGTTCGATGCCCACCGGGTTGGCGCAGATCGACCAGCCGGTTTCCGTCTGCCACCAGTGATCGATGACCGGGACGTTGAGATGCGCCTCCGCCCATCTGATCGTGTCGGGATCGGCGCGCTCGCCGGCGAGGAACAGCGTGCGCAGGCAGGAAATGTCGTGCTTCTTGATGAACTCGCCGTTCGGGTCTTGCTGCTTGATCGCGCGGAACGCGGTGGGCGCCGTGAACATGGCGCGCACCTGGTGGTTCGCGATCACGCGCCAGAACGTGCCGGCATCGGGCGTGCCCACCGGCTTGCCTTCGAACAGGATCGTCGTATTGCCGTGCAGCAGCGGCGCATAGACGATGTAGGAATGGCCGACGACCCAGCCGACGTCGGACGCGGCCCAATAGGCCTCGCCGGGATCGACGCCGTAGATGTTCTTCATCGACCAGTGCAGCGCCACCATGTGCCCGCCATTGTCGCGCACGATGCCCTTGGGCTGGCCGGTGGTGCCGGAGGTGTAGAGGATGTAGAGCGGATCGGTGGCGGCGACGGTGACGCAATCGTGCGGCGCAGCCTTCGCGAACGCCTCGTCCCAATCGTGGTCGCGGCCCTTGACGAGATCGCAGCGGAGCTGCGGGCGCTGCAGGATCACGCAGGCGACGGGCTTGTGCTTCGCGATGGCGACGGCGCCGTCGAGCAGCGGCTTGTAGGGCACGACCCTGCCCGGCTCGAGGCCGCAGGAGGCGGAGACGATGACCTTCGGCGTGGCGTCGTCGATGCGCACGGCGAGCTCGTTGGCCGCGAACCCGCCGAACACCACCGAATGCACGGCGCCGATGCGCGCGCAGGCGAGCATCGCGATCGCCGCCTCGGGCACCATCGGCATGTAGACGATCACGCGATCGCCCTTCGCCACGCCGAGCCCGGCAAGCACGCCGGCGAACTTGGCCACGGCGTCGCGCAGCGCGCGGTAGGTGTAGCGGCGCGTGAGGCCGGTCATCGGGCTGTCGTAGATCAGGGCCGCCTGATCGGCGCGGCCGTTCTCGACGTGGCGATCGAGCGCGTTCCACGCGGTGTTGCAGCGGGCGCCGGCGAACCAGCGGTAAAACGGCGGCTTCGCCGCGTCGAGCACCTTGTCCCAGCGCTTTTCCCAATCGAGCGCCGCCGCCGCCTCGGCCCAGAACCCTTCCGGGTCCTCGAGCGAGCGCGCGTGGATTTGATCGTAGCGGGCCGCCATGGCGTCCTCCCCGAGTTCGTCTTTTTTCGTCCGCGAGATTGCGGCATGGCCGGCATGCCTGCCAAGCGGCCTTGCGGTCGCGGCGGCGGCGCGCGCGGCCTTTCCCGCCGGCCACGCGCGCTCTAGGGTCCCGCCGGTTCAACGCCACACGAACGGGGAGAATACGCCGTGTCCAATGCCATGTACGACCATTCGATTCCGGTCTTCGCGAAGATGCTCGGCAATCTCGCGGCGATCCTCGACAAGGCCGCGAAGCACTGCGAGGCGGCGAAGATCGATCCCAACACTCTCCTGGCCTTCCGGCTGTTCCCGGACATGTTTCCGCTGACGCGCCAGGTCCAGATCGCCACCGATCAGGCCAAGGGCGGCGCCGCGCGGCTGGCCGGAGTCGAGGTTCCGAAGTACGACGACGGCGAGAAGAGCTTCGACGATCTCAAGGCGCGCATCGCGAAGACGATCGCGTTCGTCAACGGCATCACGCCCGAGCAGCTCGCGAACAGCGCCACGCGCGACGTGACGCTGCCGATCGGCGGCAATCCGGTGACGTTCAAGGGCGAGTGGTATCTGAAGCACTTCGTGATGCCGAACCTCTATTTCCACGTCACGACCGCCTACAACATCCTGCGCCACAACGGCGTGACGCTCGGCAAGCGCGATTTCATCGGCGGAATGAACTGAGGCTTCAGGCGGCGCGGCGCGTCCGGCGATGCGGCGCGTCAGGCGACGCGCCGCGCGGGATCGCCGCCGTTCTGCTTCGGCGCCGCCGCGTCGCGCGATTCGCCTTCGGCACGCAGGGCGACGCGCTCGGGCGGGAACAGCAACGACACCGTGGTGCCCTGCCCCGGCGCGCTCACGACGCGGAGCGAGCCGCCGTGCAATTCCATCATGGCCTTGGCCAGCGGAAGGCCGAGGCCGGTGCCGGTGTGCTTCCGGCTTTGCGCGCTCTGGACCTGGCCGAACGGCGTCAGCGCGATCTTGATTTCGGACGGCGTCATGCCGACGCCGGTATCGGCCACGGCGACGAGCAGGCCGCCTTCGGGCGTGCGCACCGCGGAAACCGTCACGCGCCCGCCGGCGGGCGTGAACTTGACCGCGTTCGAGAGCAGGTTCAGCAGGATCTGGCACACCATGCGCTCGACGGCGACCAGCCTCAGC
>CAZUYG010000178.1:0-3964 GCA_964624265.1 uncultured Candidatus Odyssella sp. | reverse complement strand
AGGGTTCGTCATACAAAGGCCCGGCGTTTTGAGGATTGGTCCTTGTCAGTGGACCGCCAGGGCGGGGCTCTCGTGCTCGAGGTTACGAGCGCGATTTATGGCGCCAAGTGGCGAAAGCAGGTTCAGCAGGATCTGACACACCATGCGCTCGACGGCGACCAGCCTCAGCCCGCGGGCTTCGACGGTCAATTCGAGCGCGATCTTCTCGCGCTCGGCCAGCGGCCGCATCATGCGCAGCGACGCATCGAGCACCGCCGGTACGTTGAACTCCTCCTCGTCCTGGACGCCCGCGCGCCCGGCCTCGATTTTCGAGAGATCGAGGATGCTGTTGATGATGCCGAGCAGGTGATGACCGCTCTTGCTGATGTCCTTGAGGTATTCGACGTATCGCGGATTGCCGACCGGCCCGAACGTTTCGGACTGGATCATGTCGGAAAATCCGATGATCGCATTGAGCGGCGTGCGCAGTTCGTGGCTCATGTTCGCGAGAAACTGCGACTTCGCGACGTTGCCCTGCTCCGCGGCGTCGACCGCGACCGCGAGCCGTTCGCTCAGGTGCTTCAGCACGCGACGCGACGCGTTGAGCTGGCGGATCACGCGTTGCGCGAAGAGCACGATCGGCGCCGCCACGGCCAGCGTGACGGCGGCGACCTCGGCGGCGAAACGGAGCGCGTAGGTCTCGCCGTGCAATGCCGCAAACGCGGCGTGCGCGCCAACCGCCAGCAGCACGGCCATTGCGATCAGCAGCGCCGACGCTCCCGTATAGCCGATGCGACCCAGCCAGCGCGCGAGGACGTCCGGACCCGCCGCCGCGCCGGTCTGCGCGGTTTCGCCGTCGCTCGATGCAGGGTGAGCCGGTCGCGTTGCCATTCGTCTCCTTCCGCAGTCCGTGCTGGACTGGCCGGAAGGCCTCCAACTTTCATGCGCCGGTTAACAGAACGTAAAGCCATAGTGTAAACGCGCGAAACGGCATCGCGTTGCGGCAAAAAAATGGGGCCGCAGCCGATGTCGCGGCGCGCGGCCCCTCCTGCCAGGTCGGTTCCGAAGGCTAGTAGCCGCGGCCCCAATAGCTGCAGTAGCGCTCGACATTGCCGGCGAAATACTGGGCGTAGCCGCCCCATTTCTCGTATTTCGGCAGTTTCAACTCCTTGACGGCGGTGTCCCAGCATTGCCCCTTGTCGGCCGCGGCCTTAACCGCCATCGACAGATCGGCCATGTACTGGAGCAGGTTCTGCACATCCTGTTTCGTGCCGAGCCGCCCGCCGGCGTAGGGATGGCCGGGGATCATGCGCTCCCAGTTCATCGCCAGCACACGTTTCAGCGAATCATCCCATTCCGGGATGAAGCCGTCGAGCATATTGCGGAAATGCACGGTTTCGATCGGGATGAAATCGACCGTGAAGATAATCTTCTCCTTGGGCAGCAGCATCACCAGCGAATTGTCGGAGTGATTGCGGCCGACATAGTGCAGCTCGAGCCGCGTGCCGCCGAGCGCGATGACGTGGCGGTTGCCGACGCCGACGTCCGGGATCACCACGTCGGGGTGCTTCAGGCGGGAGAGATGCTCCTTCGCGCGCTGATGCGCCACGACGACGGCGCCCGCGGCCTTGAACGGCTTGCCGCCGGCGATGTGGTCATAGTGGTGATGGCTGTAGACGAGATACTTGATCGGGGCCGCCGTGACCTTCCTGATCTCGTCGATATAGGCCGTGACCGCCTGCGGGCGGAGATAGCCGATGGGGTCGGTGGCGATGACGCCCGCCGGCGTCACGACGAACATCGACTGATGGCCCTGATAGCGGAAGATGTAGACGTTCTCCGTTCCCGCCACCTTGGTGGTGGCGAAGACCGGCGGCTGCGCCGGCGGCGGCGTCGTCTGGGCAGCCGCGCCGGACACGGCGACCATCGCCGCGAACGCTGGTGCCAGCACGTAAGCGAGCTTGGACGGCATCGATATCTCCCCTTGTTGCCGAACCCCGATGCGCGCTTCGCCGAGGCGGCCGCATGGGTCAATGCACGGACACCTGGAAGGCGCCGTTATTCCCGGCCCGCCGGCGTGCGCGATCTTTTGCGAGATGCCCGCGCTGCACTATAAGCGCGGGAGGAAACCCGATTACGGCTTGCGGAGTGCGGACGGCCATGGCGCGCGGAAAAAAGACCGGTGGGAAGAAGGGTCCAGGCAAGAAACGGGTCGGCAAGACCGGGCGCGGCGCCGCAAAGCGCACAGCCGCTCCAGTTCCGCCGGCTCGCAAGCCCGCGGCCGCGCGCGCCACGCCGCAGGCCTTTCCACGCCGGCCGCGCAAGCCGCACGCCGGGCCGGTGAAGCCGGTCGCGGCCCCGGCAAAGATGGGGCTCGGCAAGTACGACCTTCATCTCGGCCGCAATCCGGCGAATTTCGTGCCGTTGACGCCGCTCCAGTTCCTCGAGCGTGCGGCCGCGACGTTCCCGGACCGCCCGTCCGTCGTCCACGGCAGGCGTTGCTACACCTGGGGCGAAACTTACGAACGCGCGCGGCGCATGGCTTCGGCGCTGACCAAGCGCGGGATCCGGAAAGGCTCCACGGTGGCCGTGATGGCGCCGAACATTCCCGAGCTTTACGAGGCGCATTTCGGAGTCCCGATGACCGGCGCGGTGCTGAATGCCCTCAACACGCGGCTCAATCCCAAGGAAATCGCGTTCATCCTCGCGCATGGCGAGACCGAGTTCATCTTCTGCGATACCGAACTTTCGCCGATCATCAAGGGCGCGCTGGCGGAGCTGAAGCGCGACATTCCCGTGATCGACATCGTGGATTCCGAGGGCCCGGGCGGCGAACGCATCGGCCAGACCGACTACGAGTCGTTCCTCGCCGGCGGCGATCCCGACTTCGCCTGGCTCTGGCCCGACGACGAGTGGGACTCGATCACGCTCAACTACACCTCGGGCACCACCGGCAATCCCAAGGGCGTTGTCTATTCGCATCGCGGCGCCGCGCTCTCCGCGCTGATCAATCCGCTGGTCTGGTCGATGCCGCAGAACGCGGTCTATCTCTGGACCTTGCCGATGTTCCACTGCAACGGCTGGACGTTTCCGTGGACCATGGCGGCGATGTGCGGCACCAATGTGTGCCTGCGCCGCATCAGCGCCGAGACGATCTACAAGGCGGTGGCCGAGCAGAAGGTGACGCATCTCTGCGGCGCGCCGACCGTGCTCGGCTTCATCATCAACGCGAAGCCGGCGGAAAAGCGCAGCTTCGGCCACATCTGCAACATCATGACCGCCGCCGCGCCGCCGCCGCCGTCGATCCTCGAAGGCGTCGAGAAGGCCGGCTTCACGGTCACGCACGTCTATGGCCTCACGGAAGTCTACGGGCCGGCCACGATCTGTGCCTGGAACCCCGAATGGGACGCGCTCGATTCGGTCGATCGCGCGCGCCTGAAGTCGCGCCAGGGCGTGCGCTATCCGCTGACCGAGGGCCTCATGGTGGCCGACGCGAAGACGCTGGAGCCGGTGACGCGCGACGGCCAGACGCTCGGCGAAGTGTTCCTGCGCGGGAACATGACGATGAAGGGCTATCTCAAGAATCCGAAGGCGACCGACGACGCCTTCGCCGGCGGCTGGTTCCACACCGGCGATCTCGGCGTCTGCCACCCAGACGGCTATATCGAGCTCAAGGACCGCTCGAAGGACATCATCATCTCGGGCGGCGAGAACATCTCGACGATCGAAGTGGAGAGCGTGATCTACCGCCACCCGGCGGTGCTGGAATGCGCCGTCGTCGCGCGCCCCGACGAGAAATGGGGCGAGACGCCTTGCGCGTTCATCACGCTCAAGGAAGGTGCATCCGCCACGGAGAAAGACATCGTGGACTTCTGCCGCCAGCACCTCGCGCACTTCAAATGCCCGAAAACCGTAATCTTCGGCGCCCTGCCCAAGACCTCGACCGGCAAGGTGCAGAAATTCGTGTTGCGCGACAAGGCGAAGG
>CAZUYG010000177.1:0-6925 GCA_964624265.1 uncultured Candidatus Odyssella sp. | reverse complement strand
GCCGCCGCCATAGGCCCAGTCGGGGCTCTCGGCCCAGGCGAAATGCGGCAGCTTGGCCGGATCGGCGAGCGCCGCTTCGCCGGGCCACACCCACACGAAGCCGTAGCGCTCGAGGACCGGGTAGGTGCGCGCGCAGGGGAACGCGCCCACCGGCTGCAGCGGCATGCTCACGACGCGGCCGTCGCTCTCCATGACGAGGCCGTGATAGCCGCAGACGAGCTGCCCCTCGGTGACGCGGCCCATCGAGAGCGGCAGGCCGCGATGCGGGCAGAAATCCTCCACCGCGGCCACCTGGCCGTCGCCGGCGCGATAGAACGCGATGCGCTCGTTGCAGATCGCGCGGCCCAGCGGGCGCTCGTTGTCGAGCTCGTGCGGCAGGCAGGCCACATACCAGGCGTTCTTCAGGAACATCGCGCATCCTCCCCTTCGGCCGTCGGCGACGGACGATCCGGCGTGATTTTAGAGCGGCGGCGCCTGCCCCCAAAGGGGTAAGGGAAAGCGGGATCGCCGCCGAACGCCGCCGGTGTCCGCGCGCGCCGGCGCCGCCGCGCCGTTTCGTCCAGGTTCCGCGACGACGGGAACCGCGGCCCGCTCAGTATCCCTGCACGAGGCTGTTGTTGTCGCCGATGGCGACGACGTCGGGCCTGGCCCGGGTGAGTCCGCGCCGGTACTTGAAAATGTTGCCGGCGCTGTGGAGGCGGGCGAAATCCACCGCCGCCACCTCGATCGCGTTCCTGGGGCCGGTCACTTCGATGCGCTTCGCGGCTTCGAGGCGCAGCGTATTGCCGCTGCCCTTCACCAGCACGCTCTCGCACGTGCCGGCGAACGCGAACGTGCCGTTGTCGGCCTCCACCGAGGCGTTCGGCGCCTTCGCGCAATCATGCGCCGGCGCCGTCACCACGGCGTGCGCTTGCGCGCGCGATGCTTCCGCGCCGCCGGCGAGCGCGGCCGCCGCCGCGAGCACCCGTGTCCATTGCTTCATCAAAGGCTCCCTTTGGGCGAACGGGCCATCGTCGTCCCCGCCGGTTCGGCGGCAAAGTATCCGCCGCCGCCCGCGCGAACGCAAACGCGGCCGGCGCCGGGAACACGGCGCGCCGGCATTCGTTCTTTCCTCGCGGCCATCCGCCGCCGCTGCGGAAATTGCGGGAAGCACCCATGACAGAGCACACCCACATCATCGCCTCCGACCGCGTGACCGGGACGAACGTCTTCAACCCGGCGGGCGAGAAGCTCGGCCACCTCGAGAAGATCATGCTCGACAAATATTCCGGGCGGGTCGCGTTCGCGCTGATGTCGTTCGGCGGCTTCCTCGGCATCGGCGCGCGCTTCCATCCGCTGCCGTGGGGCGCGCTCAAATACGACACGGCGAAGGAAGGCTACGTCGTCGACCTCGACAAGAAGACGCTCGAGGAGGCGCCTACCACCGAGGCGTTCGAGACGGCGACCGGCCGACGCGCCGGGCCAGCCCCGCGTTCGACACGCCGCTGTGGGAAGACGAGCTGTGGAACCGGAAGGTCTACGACTACTACAAGCAGCCCTTCTGGCGCGAATAGGCCGCGGGATTTCGCGCGCCGCCGTCACCAAAGCGCAACAGGCGGCGGGTAACGATGGGGCCGAACGCGCCGCACCGCCGCCGGGAAAGGCCCGCCCTTGTCTTGCGTGCTCGACGACATCTTCGCGCTGTATCGCCGCGAGGGCAGCCGCGCCTACGGCCCCGAGCGGCTCACGCAATTGCAGCACGGGCTGCAATGCGCCCGCAACGCGGAGCGCTTCGGCGCCGGCGCCGCCATGATCGCCGCCGCGCTGCTGCACGATTACGGCCATCTCGTCGGCACCGACGACGACGACATGCTGCGCCTCGGCGCGCACACCTGGCATGCCGCGGTCGGCGCGCGCCTGCTCGCGCGCAGCTTCCCGCCCGCGGTGACCGAGCCGATCCGCCTGCACGTCGCCGCCAAGCGGCATCTCTGCGCCACCGATCACGACTATTTCCAGACGCTCTCGCCGGGCTCGCTGATGACGCTGAAGCAGCAGGGCGGGCTCTTCACGCCCGATGAATCGCGGGCGTTTCTCGCGCAGCCTTTCGCGCGGGCCGCGATGCTGCTGCGGCGCTGGGACGACATGGCCAAGGACCCGGCGGCCGAAACGCCGGACCTCGACTATTTCCGCCCCTATGTCGGCGAAGCGCTGGCCGGCGCGGGCGCCCTGGCCGCGCGGTAGCGATATCAGGCGCGCTCTTCGGCCAGCGCGCGCTCGGCATCGAGGATGAAGGCGACCTGGCGCGAATACCTGTGCGTGACGCCCTCGGATGCGGTGCGGGTGCCGCGGCGGGGGTCGAGCAGCGCGAGCAGCAGCGCGGCCGGCGTCGCCGCGATCACGGCTTCGGGCGCCAGCTCCGGCAGATCGGCGGCGGTCACGCGCTCTTTGCACATGATCGCGTCCGCGAGCCAGAGCCGGATCGCGGCCAGCACGAGGCGCCGCCGCTCGCGCGGCCAGCCGGCGAATCCGGCCATCTCCATCTTCTCGATGAACATCCACCAGTCGCTGTCGTCGGGCACGTGCAGCAGCTCCGCCACGATGCCGGGCAGATAGTGGCGCAGCGTCTGCGGCGTGCCGATCGTCGTGATCAGGCTCCAGACGAATCCGTCGACGACGTCGGCGGGCAGATCGCGCCGCCCGTGCGCCACCGCCTTGGCCACGATCGCCTCGCGACCCGGCGCGGCGCGCGGGTTGGTCTCGAGATCGTTCGGCTCGTCGAATGCCGCGTAGAGCCGCTCGATCAGCGCGCGCACGGAAGGCGAATCGGTGGGGCGCGGAATGGCTTCCATCGGGAGCGCGCTCCGGCGCGCGCCGGCTACCAGGGCTGGCAGCTCACGAGGCGGGTGCCGCGCGGCGTCGTGACGCGGACGACCTTCACCCACTTGCCGTTGATCTGCACGCGCTTGCCCTGCTGGTCGCACACGCCGGCCTGGGCGGTGGAGGGCAGGGCGACGAAGCCGGCGGCGCCGGCGACGAGGGCGGCGGCGATGAGCAATCCGAATTTCTTCATGGCGTTTACCCCGGTGCTGGGCACGGGCGGGCCCCGTGCATTCTGGCGCGGGAGTATGCCAGCGGCCGCTTCGCGCCGCAGTGCGCGCGGTCACATCGCCACGCAATTGATGCCGGTGCCGCGCCGCCTGCGTGCCTAGTGGCCCGGCGCGGCCCGCCGATAGCCCTTCGCTTCCATGCAGCCTTGAACCGTCGCGTGTTCCGGCCGGAAAACCGGCGGCGCCGGGATCTGCCGCATCGGGCCGGGCCCTGTCGCCGGGGCGCTCTGACGTCCGGCGGATTCGACCTGCATCCGGCACTCGTGCAACGCCTGAACCCGCGGCGTCGCGGGCGCCGCGCGGCCGGCCGGCACGTACTCGGCCGCGGGCAGGGTCCCCTGCGTCGGCGCGCAGGCGGCAACAACGGCCAGCACGGCGATGACGGAAAGCGGCGGGCGTCGCATCGGGGCCTCGCTCTGACGAGAGGTTCGGGTCTTGCCGGACGCACGATAGGCGCGCCGCTTTGCGGCGGAAATCGGGATCGGCGCGGTCAGCGCGGCACCATCGACACGTCGCCTTCGTTGCAGGCGGGCAAGCCGCTCATGCGCACGACCGCATAGCGCTCGCCCTCGCGGTGTATCGCGTAGCAGCTCTGGCGCTCGCCCCATACCCCGAGCATGGCGACGCAGAAGACGCCCGCCGAGCACGTTCCGGCGCCGGTCGTCCGGCCTTCCGCGCGATATTTGGCGTCTCGCGTTGGCGGGCAAGGCCGCCAGTCGAAGCCTTGCCGCCGCCCCGCCGAATCGCAGCGCATCTGGCAGGTGGTGACGAACGAACCGTCGTCGCGCCCGGTCGCCAGGTTCGTCACCTTGATCTGGCAGCTTGGCTGTCGCGCGCTGGTGCGGATCGCCACCATGTTGTGCGTGCGGCGCAGTTTCACGAAGTCGCGGCAGCTGAGCCGGTTGGCCGGCGTGGGTGCGAAAGACGGCGGCGGCGTGACGCAAATACCCTGTTGTTCCTGCGCCACTGCCGGCGCCGCGGCGGCAACGGCGATAAAGACGCAAGCGGCGCCCGCCGCCGCGGCCGTTCTCGCGCGCATGAATGTTCCTCCCGCCCGGCGGTTTCGCACCGCGCCTATTCGATGAAATCGTTCGCCCGGTTCATCAGCGAATCCGGCACGCTCGCGCCGATCGCCTTCGCGGTGCGCATGTTGATCACCAGCTCGAACTTGGTCGGCTGGCCGACCGGAAGTTCGGCAGGTTTGGCGCCTTTGAGGATCTTGTCGACGTAGTCGGCGGCGCCGCGATAGCGCTCGACGAGGCTCGCGGCGTAAGACATCAGCCCGCCCGCGTCGGCGAACGCGCGCGAGATCGAAACCGCGGGCAGGCGCCGCGCGAGGCAAAGCTCGGCCACCGGCTTCAGCGGCAGGCTCGGCTGCACGACGAGGGCCTCGCTTCTCGCGTCGGCGAGCTTTCCGAACGCGTCGCCCAGCGCCGCCGCGTTCGGCACGGTCAGGGTCGCGAGTTCGAGGCCGAGCGTGCCGGCCGCGCGCCCGGCATGCGCGAAGAACGGTTTGGTCAGCGGATTGCGCTCGAGCGCGAGCACGGCCGCGCGCTTCAGGTCCGGCTTCAGCTCCTTCATCAGCTCCAGCGACTTGCCGGCGAGCTCCGCCGCCTGCGCCGAGAGGCCGGTGATAAGGCCGCCCGGCCGCGCGAGGCTCGCGATCAGGCCGGTGCCGACCGGATCGCCCGAAGCGGCCATCACGATCGGCGTCGCGGGCGCCGCATTCTTCGCCGCCAGCACCGCCGGCGTTTCCGAGGCCACGATGATGTCGGGTTTCGCCGCCGCGATCTCCGCGGCCAGCGCCGGCAATTTCGCGGTGTCGCTGTTGGCGGCGCGCAGCACGATCTCGACGGTACGGCCCTCGGCATGGCCGAGCGCCGCGAGCCCGTCGCGGAAATGCTTGAGGAACGGTTCGGTTCCGCCGAGCAAGAGCACGCCGATGCGCGCGATACGCGCCTGCTGCGCAAAAGCGGGCGCCAGTGCTCCCGCCGCGCCGGCCGCCGCCAGCGCAAGAAATCCCCGCCGCCGCATGCGCCCCCTCCGCGAATGCCGGAATGGCAGATTATCATGCGCCGCGCGGCACGACGAGGGGCGGCATCCGTCGAGATTTAGCACTGGCGCGGCCGCGCGATCGTTCGGCACTATGCCCGTCCGTTGGCGCACTCCCGGCCGGCTCCCGCACCATGGCTCCGCAACATTTTGCCGTTATCGC
This sequence comes from uncultured Candidatus Odyssella sp., assembly GCA_964624265.1. GTDB lineage: Bacteria > Pseudomonadota > Alphaproteobacteria > Bin65 > Bin65 > SBBV01. Next base: position 1,624 of record CAZUYG010000177.1, on the reverse strand, counting down.
GGCCGGACGGTCCGGATCGAGCCGCTTGTGCGATATCCTCGGCCGCCATCCCGCCGTCGCCTGCCACCAGGAGATTTTCTTCCCGAAGGAAGTGCAGGCCTATTTCCCGAAGACGCTCGGCCTGAAGATTCTGGACACGGCCCATCGCGATGCCGATCACGCGGCGTTCCTCGACGCGTTCATGGCCTTCGGCGCCAACTGGTTCAAAGACCGCCGCTGGCACGGCTTCAAGGCGATCTACAGCAACGTGCAGTTTCCGCCGTCGCTGATGATCTGCCGCGACACGCGCCTCCGGAAAATCCTGCTCCATCGCGACAACCTGCTGGCGAGCTACGCGTCGGACCTGCTCGGTGTCGCGACCGGGGTCTGGCAGCGCGTTGCGGGCAAAGAGGGCGCGCCCACGTCGCGCACCGTCCAATTCGACCAGCTCCGCTTCTACGCCTATTGCGGCCAGCGGCTGCTCAAACTGGCGGCATGCGAGCGCGCGCTGCGCGAAAGCGGGCAGGAGTTCCTGCGGATCGAATACGCGGAGTCGCTGACGGCGGAGGGCCTGCGGCGCGTGTGGCGCTTCCTCGGCGTGGCCGATGCGGAGGACACGGGCGTCTACCGCCGCAACAACCGGCGGCCGCTGCTCGAATGCTTCGAGAATCCGGACGATGCCGTGAAAGCCGTCGCGGCGGTGGGGCGGCCGGATTGGCTGGAGCCCGAACTCCGGAATCTTCCGGCGGAAACCGGGGCGACATGAGGCGGGCCGTCCGGCCCTTTCGCGCGGCCAGGGCCGGACCGCGCCTTCCGCATCGTGGGGCGGCGACGTTTTCCCTCCCCCCGCGCCGCCGTTTCTGACAAAAACGGTCCGATCAGCCGCAGCAGGGGGCCGCATCATGCAGGTGAAGGATTGCGTCGCGCTCGTCACGGGCGCCAATCGGGGAATCGGCGAGCAATTCGTGAGGGCGCTGCGCGCGGCCGGCGCGAAGCGCATCTATGCGGCGGCGCGCGACGCCAAATCGCTGTCCGTCGCGCCGGCGGATCGCGACGTGATTCTGCCGATGGCCATCGACGTGACGCGCGAGGCCGATGTCGCCGCGGCGGCCGCGCGCTGCCGCGACGTCACGCTGCTCGTCAACAACGCCGGCGTGAACTTCAACACGCCGCTGGTCGGCATCGCCTCGCTCGGCAACGCACGCGCGGAGATCGAGACGAACTACTTCGGCACGCTCGCGATGTGCCGCGCCTTCGCCCCGATCCTGAAGGCCAATGGCGGCGGCACGATCGTCAACATGCTCTCGATCCTCGCGCGGGTGAACTTGCCGCTGATGGGATCGCTCTGCGCCAGCAAGGCCGCCGCGCTGTCGATGACGCAAGGCGTGCGCGCCGAGCTGAAGGCGCAGGGCACGCGCGTGATCGGCGTGATGCCGGGCGCGGTCGAGACGCGCATGACCGAGATGCTGCCGCCGCCCAAGATGAACCCGGCCGACGTGGCGAAAGCCGCGCTCGAGGCGGTCGAGAAGGGCATCGAGGACGTCTATCCCGGCGATATGGCGCAGGGCGTCGCCGCCGGGCTCGCGCAAGATCCCAAGGGCGTCGAGACTCAGTTCTCCGCGTACCTGCCGGGATAGCGCGCCCG
>CAZUYG010000176.1:0-6980 GCA_964624265.1 uncultured Candidatus Odyssella sp. | reverse complement strand
GAGGTGGTCGTAGGGCACGCGCTGGTCGCCAGCGATCACGATCTTGGCCGCCTTGTCGATCGTCGTCACCTTTCCCATCAGCACGGTGGCATTGCGCTGGCGGCGCAGGATGCCGCGAATGGGGCTGGCGATCTGCGCCGGGGAGAGGCCCGCCGTGGCGACCTGATAGAGCAGGGGCTGGAACAGGTGGTAGTTGCGACGGTCGACGACGGTGACATCCACCGGCGCGTGGCGCAGGGCATGCGCGGCCGCAAGCCCTCCGAACCCGGCCCCGATGATGACGATGCGCGGCCGGCGCGCGATAGCGGGCGCGACGGCGCGGCCGGGCGGTCGGGCGTCGGTCCCTGCGGCCGTGGTCGGGGTGGCGGTGTCGCGCATGGCGGCGGTCGATGCGTTTCCAGAGAACATGGCGCGGCGTCCGGCGGCGATCAACGTTTCACGCGCCGATGCCGAGGCCGGCGCCCAGCTTGATCAATTGGCGCTCGAGGGCGTCGTTCGCCGCCGACGCGCGCCGCATATGGGCAAAGAGCCGGCGCCGGGCGATCCTCGCGGCGATCAAGTAGCCGACGAAGAACGCGGCGGTGACAGCGAAAAGAAGAATGGCACCGAGCAGCATGGCGTTGTCCTTCTCAGAGATAGGTGCCGCGGATGTCGACGGTCGATTCCTTGCCGAGCCGGTCGAAATTCTCGCTGATCCACCGGTCGGCGTGGGCTCGGCCGCTTTCGCGAAGGTTCACGAGGAACTCCCAGTCGGCGTTGAGCTTGCTGGTGTGGCCGAGTTCGTTCATCACCTCGTTGGCGGCGATGCTGTGGATCAGCATGCGCTTCATGCCGATCGATTTGAGCTCGCCACTGTCGATGAGCTTGGTGACGAAGCTGATCGCGCGCATCTCGCGCATCAGCGAGGAATTGAAGCTGATCTCGTTGATGCGGTTCAGGATCTCCGCCGCCGTGTGCGGCATGTGCTTGCGCTCGAGCGGATTGATGTGGACGATCAGCACGTCGCTGCTGCCGCAATTGTAGATCAGCGGATAGATGCACGGATTGCCCATGTAGCCGCCGTCCCAATAGGGATCGCCGTCGATTTCGACGGCCTGGAACATGAACGGCAGGCAGGCCGAGGCGAGCACCGATTCCACCGAGATTTCGTCGTTTTCGAACACGCGAACCTTGCCGGTGCGTACGTTGGTGGCCGAGAGGAACAGCTTCACCGGGCAGCACGTCATCCGGAGTTTCTCGAAATCGACGCACTCGGCGACGACGTCGCGCAGCGGGTTGTAGTTCAGCGGATTGAACTGATACGGCGAGAGAACCCGCGTCAGCATGTCGAAGAACATGAAGGCCGGCGAGGATTCCAGCGACTTGTTGCCGAACAGGCGGTCGAGCGGCGTCGGCTGGAGCGGGCTGAATGCCGCCGCGTGGCTGATGCGGCGCCAGAAATTCGCCAGCGCTTTCTTGGCGCCCTCGCGCCCGCCCTGCGAGAGGCCGTAGGCGAAGACGGCAGCGTTCATGGCGCCGGCGCTGGTGGCGCTGATGCCGTCGAAGCCGATGCGTTCCTCCTCGGCGAGGCGGTCGAGCACGCCCCAGGTGAAGGCGCCGTGCGCGCCGCCGCCCTGGAGAGCGAGGTTGATCTGTTTCAGCCCTGCGACTTTCGCGTGATCGTGGTGCTTGTGCGCGTCGTCGCCGGCATGCGCGTGCGTGTTCATGGCGTCCATGGCGTTACCCCCTTCTGTTTGGTGTCGGCTTATTGGGCGGTCCAACCGCCCTCGACGGGCAGCGCGGTCCCGGTGATCGAGGCGGCCGCGGCGCCGCTCAGGAACACGGTGAGCGCGCCGATCTCCTCGACCGTGGCGAAGCGCTTGTTCGGCTGCTTGGCGAGCAGAACCTCGCGCACCACGCGCTCGCGCGGCAGGTTGTACGATTTCGCCTGATCCTCGATCTGCTTCTCGACCAGCGGCGTCCACACATAGCCGGGGCAGATCGCGTTGACCGTGATGCCGGCCTCCGCCGTTTCGAGCGCCACGACCTTCGTCAGGCCGACGATGCCGTGCTTGGCGGCCACATAGGCGGCCTTGAACGGGGAGGCGACGAGGCCGTGCGCCGAGGCGATGTTGACGATGCGGCCGAAGCCGCGCGCCTTCATGCCGGGCAGCGCGGCCTTGATCGCATGGAATGCGGCGGAAAGATTGATCGCAAGGATCGCGTCCCACTTCGCTTCCGGAAAGCTCTCGACCGGCGCGACGTGCTGGATGCCGGCGTTGTTGACGAGAATGTCGACCGTGCCGAATTCGCGCTCGGTGCGCGCCACGAGCGCGCGGATCGCCTCGGGCCTGGTCATGTCGGCAGCGTCGTAGGCCGCCTTGACGTTGAACGCCGTCGCGATCTCCGCGCGCGTCTTCTCCACGTCGGCGGCGCCGCCGAGGCCGTTGAGCATCACGTTGGCGCCGGCGGCGGCCAGCGCCCTGGCGACGCCCAGACCGATGCCGCTCGTCGAACCGGTGACGATCGCACTCTTGCCGGCGAGCATGGCGTGGGCCGCCGTGGCGCGGATGACGTGGGTATCCATGACTTTCTCCTCGGGACTGCCGTTGTGTTGCGCCGACAATGCCGGGGAGGCCGCGCTGCCTCTAATGCCGTGTAATTATCGTTTCGATAGGACCGCCGTGCCGCTTCGCGGACGGCGGTTGGGGCACCCGGGACGGATCATGGATTCCATACCGAAACGGCATGAGCGGACAGTGCGGGCCGCGAATTAGCGTACCGTCACGATTCGCAAGGGGGCTGCTCATGCAAGGAACAATGCTTCGATGCTCCCGCCAGCCGACGCCGCCGTGCCCAGTCTAGAATCGTCGCGCACCGTCGAGGACTACATCGGCCATGCGCCGTTGCGGCTCGGCATCATGTGCACCATCGGGCCGCTGCGGTTCATGCCGTTTCTCGCGAAGCTGCGCATGGATTTTCCCGGCCTCAAGCTCGCGATCGTGGAAGGCACGCCGGCCCGGCTCGGCGCGCAGCTCGATGCCGGCGGGCTCGATCTCGCAGTGGTCGCGCAGCCCGGCGGATTTCCCTCCCGTTGGACCGCGGCGCCGCTCTATCGCGAGCGTTTCGTCGTGGCGCTGCCGCCCGGCCATCGGTTGGCCGCGCGCGGCGCGGTGCGGCTGCGCGACATGCACGGGTTCGACTACGTCTCGCGCGCGAGCTGCGAGTTCGCACCCTATATCGACACGCTTCTGGCGGAGCGGGGCATCGATCTCAACGTCGTGTTCGAAAGCGAGCGCGAGGAGTGGGTGCAGACGATGATCGTCTCCGGCGCCGGAATCGCCTGCATGCCCGAACATTCGCCGCTGCTGCCCGGACTCGTCACCCGGCCGATGACCGAGCCCGAAGTGGTGCGCGAAATCTCGCTGGTATCGCCCTCCGGCCGGGTTCTCTCGCCGTCTGCCCACACCTTTGCCAAGGCGATCAAGGCGTATGATTGGACACTGTGAGGGTGTGATCACGCATCCCACCCTGCGCGCGGGACATGCGCGCGCACGGCGAATGCGCTACTAATCGGAGTGCGCGGGCAGGGGGCTCGTCATGGAAATGCATCAGATCCGCTACTTTCTTGCGGTAGCGGAGACGCTCAATTTCACCAAGGCGGCCGAGCAGTGCAATGTCACGCAGCCGGCGCTGTCGCGGGCGATCCAGCAGCTCGAGCAGGAAGTGGGCGGCCTCCTGCTGCGCCGCGAGCGCACGCTGACCCATCTCACCGATCTCGGCCGTCTGATGCGGCCCTATCTCGAGCAGATCCTGCGCCAGGCGGACGAAGCGAAACAGCAGGCGAAGGGGTTTCTGAAACTCGAAATGGCCGAACTGCGGCTCGGCGTGCTCAGCAGCATCGGGCCGCTCAACTTCACGAGTTTCCTCGGCGGCTTCCACCATCGGCATCCCGGCATCCGGCTGATCATCACCGAGGGCTCGCCGCAGCGGCTGGTCGAATTGCTCCAGCAGGGCGAACTCGAGGTCGCGATCATGGCGCAGCCGGTCGAGTTCCCCGACCGTTTCGATGCCGAGCCGCTCTACGAGGAGCGGTTCATGGTGGCATTTCCGCCCGGGCACGAATTTGCCAAGCTCAAGGGCATCCGCCTGACGGACATGGACGGACAGGCCTATGTACGCCGGCTTGCTTGCGAATACCGCGCCTTCATCGCCGATCGCCTCAAGGAAAAGGGGAGCAATATCAACGTCGTATACCAGAGCGAGCGCGAGGACTGGGTGCAGACGATGATCGTCGCCGGGCTGGGCGTCTCGAGCATGCCGGAGTATTCGCCCGTGCTGCCCGGCTTGATGACCCGGCCCTATGTCGATCCCGAGATCAAACGCACCGTCTCGCTCGTCAGCGTTTCGGGCCGCCGCCACAGCCCGGCGCTCGCCGCCTTCGTCAAGGCCGTCAAGTCGTTCGAGTGGCCGCACGCCTGAACTGCCGTCTCGCCTAGGCCATCAGGCTTATGGAAGATGGTCCGCCTTAGGCTCTATTGTGGCCGTTAATCAGATACATCGAGCCCCCGTCATGCTTGCCGAAATGGAACAGATCGACGACCCGCGCGCCAGCGAGCGCCGCCGCCATCGCCGTCACGCGATCCGCGCAGTGGGCACCGTCAATTACGGCAACATGCTGATCCCCTGCATCCTGCTGAACGTGTCGCGCGGCGGCGCGCAGATCCGTCTCATCGACAACGAAGACAAGCTTCCGCGCGACCCGGTCATGCTCGAAGTCCGCAGCTTGGGGCTGCTGCGCGCGAGCGTCGTCTGGCAGAAGGGCGCCTTTGCCGGCCTCAAATTCGCGGCCGTGATCGCGCAGGAACCGACAGAGCGGGTCGCCGCATAGCCGCGGCCCCGGGCGCCCGCGGGCGCCCGCGGGCGCCGGGGCCCCGGCAACGGTCACACTATTTACTTCACCTCGTCGCGCGCCTGTTCGGCGCGCGCCGCGCCGATCGCGGTCTTGACGTGCTTCTGCTCTTCCGGCGGGGGAAGCACCGCGTCCATCCCGAGGTGGTTCATCCACAGTTCGCGGCACCAGCCCTTGCTGTGATAGATGTGCTCGTCCTCTTCGTCTTCCACCTCATCGCACGCCTCGGAGAGCGCCTCCTTCAGCTTGCCCTTCGAGTCGCCGGAAAGCTCGCTGAGCAGGTGCCAGTTCAGGTGATCCTTGGTCTCGGCGAGGACGACGCATTCCGTCGCCACGACTTCCGCCGCCTCGGGTTCGCCGGCCGCCTTGGCCATCTTCATTGCCTTGACCAGCGACTCGCCGATGTGGCGGACGATCTTGCGCCCCGGCGTATCCTCGGGCGCGAGGCCGAGCTTCTCGAGGAGATTGCTCATCACGCGCTCGTGGCGCTTCGTCTGCCCGAGATACTCCGTCCACTCCTTCTTGAGGTCTTCGTTGATCACGCAGGAGAGGGCGGTTTGATATATCTCGATTCCGCCTTTTTCCGTTTCGTGCATCTGCTGCAGCAGGTCTTTCACGTGCGCGTCCATTTCATCGCTCTCCGGTTGAGGGGCACATGCCTCCCTAACGAAGAAGACGAAAATTCGTTCGCGCGACCTGTTTTGGCTTCACGCGCCCCGCAACGGCGCGATGTTCATTTGCGCTTGGCGAGCAGCCGTTCCGAGAGCCACCCCGCCCGCCCGCCGTCCGCCCACGGACAGACTTCGAGACAATACCCGCAGCCGTAGGTCTTGACGAAATACGGCACGCACTTGTCGAAATCCACGTACCACTTCTCCGTGCCGCGGACGGTCTGCTTCGTGTTGGAAATGGCGCCGGCCGGGCAATCGGTCGAGCAGCGGAGACAGTTCGCGCAGAGGTCCTCCACGCCGATGTCCACCTTGCCGTCGTAGGCGAGCGGCAGATCGGTGAACACGGCCGCGAGCCTGAAGCTTGTGCCGATCTCTTTCGAAATGAGCGAGCCGTGCTTGCCGAGCTGGCCGATGCCCGCATTGATGGCCAGCGGGATGTGCAGCACTTCCGCGCTCTGACCATACGCGACCGCGCGCCAGCCCATCCCGCGGATATAGCGCGCCAGATCGACCGCCGCCCGGCCGGTCTTCTTGTAGGTGCGCATCGTGCCGATGCCGCTTTCCCGGTCGGGAGAGCCCTGCATGTCGCGCGGGTCGTGCGCGACGGCGACGACGATGGCGTGCGGCAGCGTGATCGTGAACGTGTCGTAGACACATTCCTCCGTCACGGGCCCGATGCCGGCCTGCTCGGCGCCGAACAGCTTTGCCATGTCTTTCACGTGCGCAGCCGCTTCGGACGGCGAGGCGAAGACGCGCCGGCGCTTCGCGACCGGACCGTTCGAATTGCGCGCACCCCAGCGGATCGACATCCACAGCAGCAGCAGCCGCAGCGGCACCATCATGCCGAAGTAGCTTTGGAGCGCCTCCCATTCGAGCGGGCGGGCGCCGGAGCCGTGGAACACTTCGCGCGCGCGGCGCCAGCGCGTCTCGCCGAGACCGTTGATCGCGTTTCCGGAAACCGGCGGCGACTCGTACGCGAACGCGTAATCGGCCGGCGGCGGCGGGCTTGCCGTCTTGCGGCGCGCGCTCATACGCGGCCCCGTTTCAGGCGGTCGATCGGCATCGGGCGGCCCGCGCGCGCCGCTTCTTCCGTCGCCCGGCGCAGCTTTCGGCCGAGCGTGGCCCACATCCAGAGGACGCGCAGCATGTGCGCCGCGAGCAGCCGGTCGCGCGCAAGACGCTGCCGCCAGCTCGATTCGCCGAGCACGAATTCTTTCTCGAAGCCCGCCATTTCGTTCCCCCCGCCGCGGCGTTCCGACCCCGCAGGCGAGGCTATCGCCGCGCCCCCGCTGCCGCAAGTTCGCGGCGCGGCCCGGTTCGCCTCGACCGCTTCAAGGGCGGGTTGCGGAGGGATAGCGCGCGCCGGTGCGGCGCGTGCCCGGCGCCGGCGGCGCCTCGGGCGGGCCGGCGAAGCACTG
>CAZUYG010000175.1:0-7005 GCA_964624265.1 uncultured Candidatus Odyssella sp. | reverse complement strand
CGCCTGCGCCGCGCGCAGGATTAGCCTCATCCGCGGCGCCGGGCGCGTCAATCCGGCGTGAAGTGCGCGCGCCCTCGCTTGGCTTTACCGCTTCAGCAGCCCGTTCAGCACCATGTCGAGTCCCGCCGCGATCAGCGCGTCGGGCGCGCGGTCCTTGAAATGCGGGTGTGTGATGAGCAGCGACGCGATGCCGTGGCCGCACGACCAGATCGCGTCGGTGATGGTTTCGGGATCGCCGGGCTTCAGGATGCCGCGCTCGATGCAGAGCGCCACGTGCGCGGCGAGTTCCTGAAGCACCAGCGGCCCCAGGATGCCGGCGCGCAGCGCGTCCTCGTCGCACGTGATCTCCATGTCCTTGGCCATCTCCAGCATCAGGAGATCCTTCGACATGAACAGAAGGCGATATTCGTCCTGATGCGCGAGCGCGAAGCGCACATAGGCTTCCATCATTTGCGTCAGCGCCGCGAGCGGGTCTTTTTCCTCGGCGCGGATGCCGCGAAACGTTTCGAGCAGGCGCCCGAAGGTCTCGTTGCAGATGCCGGTGATGATCTCGCGCTTGTCCTTGAAATGCCGGTAGAGCGCCGGCGCCGTGAGCCCGACGCAGGCGCAGATCGCGCGGATCGTCACGCGGTCGACGCCTTCTTTCAGGAACAGGCCGCGCGCCGCCGCGAGAATTTCGCCGCGCCGCTGATAGCCCTCGCCGCGCGGCTTGCGCCGGCGCGCGGAAATTTTTTTCGCCCCGCGTTGACTCGTCATGTTAGCGAAGATAAGTTATCTATGTTAAGTTATCAACGTTATAGTCCACATCGAGGTCGTGCGCCATGTCCGGACGCAATGCTGACCGGTTCGCCCCGAGACCTCAAGAGACCGCGCGGGCGAATTGGCGGCGGCACTGGCTGCAGCTCCTCGTCCTCTTTCCCTTGACGGGCGCGCTTGCCGCCTGCGGCGGCGAGGCGAAGGTGGCGCAAGACATCGTGCGCCCGGTCAAAGCCGTCGTCGTCGGCGAAGCGGAGCGCGAACGCACGTTCTCCTTTTCGGGCGTCGTGCGGCCGCGCATCGAAAGCCCCGTGGGCTTCCGGGTCGGCGGCAAGATCGTCGCCCGCCTGGTCAATGCCGGCGACCGCGTCGAGGCCGGGCAGGTGATCGCGCGGCTCGACGAAACCGATCTCAAGCTGGCCGAAAGCGCCGCGCGTGCCGCGCTCGATGCCGCCCGCACGCGCCGCGATACGGCGATCGAAAATTTCGCGCGGGCCCGCGTGCTGTTGCCGAAGGATTTCATCGCCCGGTCGGCCTACGATGCCCGCAAGACCGAGATGGATGCGGCGATCGGCGCCTACGACGCCGCCGAGGCGCAGCTCCGCCAGGCGGTGAACGCCGCCGCCTATGCAGTCTTGCGCGCCGACAAGGCCGGCATCGTCACCGCCGTGCGCGCGGAGCCGGGCCAGGTCGTGGCTGCGGGCACGCCGGTGATCGCGCTCGCGGAAGCGGGCGAAACCGAAATCGCCTTTGCCGTGCCGCAGCGCGACGTGACGCGCATTGCCGCGGGCATGCCGGTCGATCTCGCGCTCTGGGCCGGGCCGCGGCACGCGCTCAAGGGCAGCATCCGCGAAATCTCGGCGCAGGCGGATCCGGAAACCCGCATGTATGCCGTACGGGCGACGGTGGCGGCGCCGCCGGCCGAAATGCGGCTCGGCATGACCGCCACGGTCTCGATCCGCGTGGAGGATGCCGGGGCCGCCATCGTCGTGCCGCTGACCGCGGTGTCGGACGCCGCGGGCGAAACGATCGTGTTCGTCGTCGAACCGGGCAGCCGCATCGTGCGGAAGAAACCGGTCGCGCTCGCCGCCGCGGCGCCCGAAGGCGTGCGCGTCGCCAGCGGATTGCGGCAAGGCGACATCGTGGTCACCGCCGGCGTGCAGTTCCTGCGCGACGGCATGAAAGTGCGGCTGCCCGCCGATCTCGAGCAGCGCGCGGCCGCCCTCAAATCGTCCGACGGCGACCGATAACCCCGCCGCGGCCGGACCACGGGCGCTCCCGGAGGCTTGCATGTCGATGAGATCGGGCGTCGCCGAAAAGCTCTCCCTCGGCTTCAACCTTTCGCGCTGGGCGATCGCGCACGGCAATTTCACCGCGTTCCTGCTCGTTCTGCTGATCGCGGCGGGCGGATTTTCGCTCGCGCAGATCGGCCAGAAATTCGATCCCGATTTCACGTTCCGCGTGATGGTCGTGCAGGTTTCCTGGCCCGGCGCCTCGGTGCGCGAGATGCAGGATCAGGTCGTCGACAAGATCGAGCGCAAGCTGCAGGAAACGCCCGATCTCGACTTCATCCGCTCCTATACGCGCGCCGGATTCGCGAACATTTTCGTCAACATCAAGGGCTCGGCGAAGAGCGAGGCGGTCAAGGAGGCGTTCTATCAGGCGCGCAAGAAGGTGGGCGATATCCGCCTCGCGCTGCCCGAAGGCGTCGTCGGCCCCGCCTTCAACGACGAGTTCGGCGACACCTACATCTCGCTGCACGCGATCGCCGGAGACGGCTTCACCTATCCCGAGCTCAAGGCGGCGGCGAAGGCGGCGCGCGACGTGCTGCTGCGCGTGCCCGGCGTCGCCAAGGTCGATCTGCTCGGCACCCGCGACGAGCGGATCTTCATCGAGATTTCCTCGAAGGCGCTCGCCGAGCGCGGCCTGACGGCCGCCGACATCCAGGCGGCGCTGGCCGGCCAGAACGCGATGGATCCGGCCGGCCGCATCGAGACGCGCGAACGCTCGGTGCGGCTCGACGTCCACGGCGCCGTCGGCTCGGTCGAGGATATCCGCGAATTGCGCCTGCGCGCCGGGCAGCAGACGTTCCGGCTCGGCGACATCGCCACGGTCGCGCGCGGGTTCGAGGATCCGCCGGCCGGCAAGATGCGCCACCAGGGCAAGGAAGCGGTCGTGCTCGGCGTCGTGATGGCCAATGGCGCCAACGTCACCGAGGTGGGCGCGGCGGTGGAGCGCGCGCTGAAGCGCGTGGAGGCCGACCTGCCGATCGGCATCGAGCTGGGCAAGATTTCCGATCAGGCGCACGTCGTGCGCGAGGCGATCGACGGATTCCTGAGCGCGTTCGGCGAGGCGATCGCGATCGTGCTGGTCGTCTCGTTCCTCGCGCTCGGGTGGCGCGCCGGCCTGGTCGTGGCGCTCACGATCCCGCTCGTGCTCGCCGTCACTTTCGCCGTGATGCTGCTGATGGGCATCGACCTGCACCGCATCTCGCTCGGCGCGCTCGTCATCTCGCTCGGCCTCCTCGTCGACGACGCGATGATCGCGGTCGAGATGATCGAGCGGAAGCTCGAGGAAGGTCACGACAAGCTCTCGGCCGCCACCTTCGCCTACACGTCGACCGCGTTCCCGATGCTCACCGGCACGCTCATCACCGTCGCGGGCTTCATCCCGGTCGGATTCGCGGCGAGCACGGCAGGCGAATATGTGAGCTCGCTGTTCTGGGTCACCGGCGTTTCGCTGATCGTCTCGTGGTTCGCGGCCGTCTATTTCACGCCCTGGCTCGGCTACAAGCTGCTTCGCGCGCGCCCGGCCGGCGCGCGGCACGATCGCGACCCCTATGGCGGCCGCCTCTACCGCTGGGTTCGCGCCACGGTGGGCTGGTGCGTCCGGCGCCGGCGCGCCGTGGTGGCGCTCACCTTCGGCCTGCTGGTCGCGGGCGGCGCCAGCTTCACGCTGATCCCGCAGCAGTTCTTCCCCACCACGAACCGGCTCGAAATCCTCGCCGATCTCTGGCTGCCGGAAGGCGCGTCGTTCGCCGAAAGCGAGCGCGAGGCGCTGCGCATCGAGAAGGCGCTGCTGAGCGACCCCGATCTCGATCACGTCACGACGTTCGTCGGCGAGGGTGCGCCGCGCTTCTATCTGCCGCTCGATCAGCAGCTCCGGAACCCGAATTTCGTGCAGCTTCTGCTGATGGCGAAGTCGCTCGACGCGCGCGAGCGCGTCATCGCGCGCGTGCGCGAAACGCTGGCGCGCGATTTTCCGTCCGTGCGCTTCAAGGTCGACCGGCTGTTCAACGGTCCGCCGGTCGGCTGGCCGGTGCAGATCCGCGTGACCGGCCCGGAACGGGAGGAACTGCGCCGCATCGCCGGCGAGGTCGCCGAGGCCATGCGCGCCAATCCGAAGATCAGCGCCGTGCACGACGACTGGCTCGAGCGCGTGCCGGTGCTGAAGCTCGACGTCGACCAGGATCGCGCCCGCGCGCTCGGCATCACGTCCCGCGCGATCCGCCTCGCGCTGCAGGCGATGCTCTCCGGCCGGCCGATCGGCGAGTTCCGCGAGAAGGAGGAGACGATCCAGATCGTGATCCGCGAGCCCTCGGAGACGCGCAACCTCCTGAGCGCGCTCGACGAGGTGTATGTGAAGACCGCGAGCGGCGCCTCGGTGCCGCTGCGCCAGGTGGCCACGGCGCGCGTGGCGCTCGAATCCGGCATCGAGTGGCGCCGCGACCGGCTGCCCTCGATCACCGTGCGCGGGCTCGTGCCCGACGGCGTGCAGTCGCCCGACGTCGCCAACGCGGTCTACGCGAAGCTGAAACCGCTGCGCGACGGGCTCGCGCCGGGCTATCGCGTGGAATTGCAGGGCGCGGTCGAGGAGTCGGCCACGAGCCAGGCTTCGATCAACGCCAAGATGCCCTTGCTGATCATCGTCGTCCTCGTGCTGCTGATGATCCAGCTCCAGCATTTCGGCAAGGCGATGCTGGTGTTCGCCACGGCGCCGCTCGGCATCATCGGCGCCGCGGCGGCGCTGCTGCTGTTCCAGGCGCCGTTCGGCTTCGTCGCGATCCTGGGCGTCATCGCGCTCGCCGGCATCATCATGCGCAACAGCGTGATTCTCGTCGATCAGATCCGGCAGGATCTCGCGGCCGGGCTCGACCCCGGGAGCGCCATCGTCGAATCGGCCGTGCGGCGTTTCCGGCCGATCGCGCTCACGGCCGCGGCGGCGGTGCTCGCGCTCGTTCCGCTGGTCGGCGAGGTGTTCTGGTCGCCGATGGCGCTGGCGATGATGGGCGGGATCATCGCGGCCACGGCGCTGACGCTCACCTTCCTGCCCGCACTCTATGCCCTGTCGTTCGGGATCGCGGCGCCCGCGCCCGCGCCCGACGCGGAGCCTGGGCGAGACCTGGTCGTTCTTCCGCCCCAGCCGCGTCCCGCGCAGCCGGGGGTGTAGCCGCCCCGCGCCGCTGCGCGGCGGGCGCCGCGAATATTCACATAAGATACTGATTTAGCGGCCAATTCACGTTCACGTGACGATACGTAATTCTGCTTAACAAACGCACGGGGCTTGCGTAAACGCGGATCGTGTCCGCGCGCAGACGCGGAACCGCAAAGCGTCGGGTCGGGGAGGAATTGCGACGAAAGCCGGAGGGGCTTTGCCCGTGCCTGCGCCCTTTCCCTCTCACGCCTCGACTGCCCCGGCGGCACCGGCCGCCGCGCGCGATCCGCGCCTCGATTTTTTCCGCGGCCTCGCGCTGATCTTCATCTTCGTCGATCACGTGCCGGGCAATTTTTTCGCCAATTTCACGTTCAAGAACATCGGCTTTTCGGATGCCGCCGAGATCTTCATCTACATCTCCGGCTATGCGGCGGCGCTCGCTTTCGGCAAGAGCTTCGCGCAAGGCTTCGGCGCCGGCACGCGGCGCGTCGCCAGGCGCATCGGCGAAATCTACGCCGCCCACATCCTGCTGCTGATCGTCTGCGTCGGCGGCATCGGCATCGCCGCGCGCTGGCTCGAAAACCCGGTCTACTACGAATACATCAATCTCGTGCCGTTCGCGTACGAGCCGTTCGAGGCCATCTGGCGCGCGCTCGCGCTCAACCATCATCTCGTCTATCTCAACATCCTGCCGCTCTATATCGCGCTGCTCGCCTGGTTCCCGGTGCTGATGCGGCTCGTGCGGCATCATCCGGCGCTGGCGCTGGCCGCGTCGCTCGCGCTCTACGCCGTCGCGCGCGGCACCGGCCTCAACCTGCCGAGCTACCCCAACGACGATGGCTGGTTCTTCAATCCATTCGCCTGGCAGCTTCTGTTCACGATCGGTGCCGTCCTCGGCCACGCCGTAAGCGGCGGGTACATTTTGCCGCGCTCGCGCTGGCTGGCCCTGGCGGCGGGGGCCTATGCGCTCTTCGCCTTCGTCGTGATCGCCCCGTGGACGCGGCTGCCCGGCCTCGAAGACTGGCGGCTCTTGCCGGGCGATCTCCTCGCCGGGATGGACAAATCGGCCCTTTCCCCCTGGCGCCTCGCCCATATCCTCGCGATCGCCTACCTCGTTGCCATATTCGTTAAAGCCGACGCGGCCTGGCTGCGCGGCCGTTGGGCCAAGCCGGTCATCGTCTGCGGGCGAAAATCACTAGATATATTTACTTTAGGAACGGTGTTGTGCTTTGTTGCATTGTTCCTCTTGGTCGAGGCTGGCCGCGATCTCTGGATTCAGATCGCGATCAATGCGGGCGGCATTGGCCTGATGGTGGCGGTTGCAACGTGGCTATTGCGCAGGAAAGCACAGGTGAACCCGGGCAAAGCGCCGGCCATAACGCCGGCGGTCACGCTCGGCGTTTCCTATTCGGCACCGCCGCCGCCGCCGCGCTTCTGATCGCCGGTTCGGCGTACGCCGAGATCCCCTGCAAGGCGCCGAAAGAGATGGTGCAGTTCACGGCACCGCTCACGAATCTCGTCAAGGCGTTCCGCAGCACCAAGCTGATTCGCGTGGTGGCGTTGGGCTCGTCGAGCACCGCCGGCAGCGGCGCCAGTTCGCCACAGGCCTCGTTTCCCTCGCAGCTCGACGACGAGCTCGAGCGGCGCTTCGACGGCTGGGATTTCAAGGTGATGAACCTCGGCGTCGGCGGCCAGCTCGCCACCGACATGCTCGAGCGCATGGAAAAGCACGTGCTGCCGCGCGAACCTCATCTCGTGCTGTGGCAGACCGGCGTCAACGACGCGATCCGCGACGTCGGCGTCGAAAGCTATCGG
>CAZUYG010000174.1:0-7021 GCA_964624265.1 uncultured Candidatus Odyssella sp. | reverse complement strand
CGCGACGCGCGGCGCAGCAGAGCCTTCAGGCGCAGCACCAGCTCGCGCGGCTCGAACGGCTTCACGAGATAGTCGTCGGCGCCGTGCTCGAAGCCGGCGATGCGGTCTTCGCTCTCGCCCATCGCGGTGAGCATCAGGATCGGCGTTTCGATCCGGCCGCGCAGATCGCCGGCGAGATGCAGGCCCGATTCGCCAGGCATCATCACGTCGAGGACGATCGCGTCGAACGCGAAGCTGCCCACCGTGGCGCGCGCCTCGCGCGCATCGCCCGCCACCGTCACGCGGAAGCCGTTGTCGGCGAGGAAACGGCGCAAGAGGTCGCGCAGGCGCCGGTCGTCGTCGACCACGAGCACATGAGGCTGTTCGGTCTCCATCGCGCGATTATAGACCGGGCGTCGCGAAACTGAACGATGGATGAATGGCCGCGTCAGGATGGGTTCAGCGCCGCGGCGCTATCAACCGCGCAACGAAACGGGGCGAGCGAACGCTCCGTCTGCATGGGTCAAAGGAGAGAACACGATGAAGATCGCTCGCATCGCCCGCGCCGCCGCCCTCGCCACGGCCGGGGCGCTCGCCACCGCCGGCGCGGCCGCCGCGGCTCCGGCGCTCAATCTCGGCGCCGACACCGGTAGCCCGGCCGCGGTCGCGGCCACGCCGGTGAATCACTACGGCTCGTATTACCAGAATTCCTACAATCCGTATTACCAGCCGTATTATGCGCCTTACGGCTACGCGCCGTACGGCTATGCGCCGCCGCCGCCGCGCCCGCGCTACTACGCGCCCTACGGCTATCGCCCGCATGGCTACTACGGCTATCGCCGTCCGCACACCGGGCTGTACATCCGTACGCCCGGGCTGCGCCTCGGCATCGGCTTCTAGCCCGGCGAGCACCGGACACCGCGGAGGGGCGCACGGCAACGTGCGCCCCTTTTTCATGCCCGTCCCGCCGCGTTATGGCACTTGCGCCGCTCCTGAATGCCACATGAGCGGCACTTCACGGGCCGGTCACGATTGTCCCAACAGGCGAACCGGCGCGCGGGTGGAGCGTTCTTTTGGGTGCGGGAGGCAAGAGCTTCCCAACCTATCGCACTCCCGAATGGAGGTTCTCATGAAGATCATCGGTATCACGGCCGCGGCCCGGGCCGCGGCGACGGCGATCGGCATCTCGAGCGCGGCTCTGGCCGCCCCCGCCGGCAATCTCGGCCACGGCCAGCAGACCGCGAAGACGGACGACGCCGTAAAGCAGGTGCAGCACCGCCGCTACTACAATCACGGCTACTACTACGGGCCCTACTACTATCGCCCGTACTACTACCAGCCCTACTACACGCCGTACTATTACGGCCCGCCGGCTTTCAATTTCGGCATCCAGATCCGCTAGGCGGCGTCTGGCAAGATCGGGAAAAGAGCGCCGCATGCGGCGCTCTTTTTTCGTCTGCGCACCCGGCTGCGGAGCGTGCTCAGCCCAGCTCGAACGTGGTGACGCCGAAGATGCGCATGAGGTCGATCGGCGGCGCATCGCCGGTGTACATGCGCGCGGTCTCGAACACGGGCGCGAGCTTGTAGCGGGCCGCGAGCGCCTGTGCCGCGGGATTGGGCTCGGGTGCGTCGAGGAAAATCGTCTCGCCGCCGGCGCGCGCGGCCAGAGCCAGGAAGATTTCATCGGCGACGGCTTCGTCGTCGGCGAACAACGGCCCGATCTTGTAGCCCTTCTGGCAGGCGCGAATCGCGCCGAAGCCCGCGAGGTTTCCGTCGCGCTCGGCCGCGATCGCGGCGCCGGCCAGCGGGCTGAGCCAAAGGCTCAGGAAACCCGTGCGCGCGGCGGGAAAGCAGCGGCGGTCGTAGTCCGCGATCTGGTCGAACGGCAGTGTGCGCGCCGGCCGCAGGATCACGCCGGCATTGCCGCCGGCGGCCGATGGCGCTTTTCCGCCATAGCGGATGTTGCGATAGGCCAGGCGGAAGCCCGAGCGCGCGTAGTTGGCCTGCTGCGCGACGACGCCGTCGAGGCCGACCAGCTTGGCTGGCCGGCGCGCGAGCGCTTCCTGCCACAGCTTGAGGCCGAAGCCGCGCCCGCGATATTCGGGCCGCACGATATAGAGGCCGAGAAACGCGAAATCCGGATCGTAAGCTACGACCGAAATCGCGGCGGCCGCCTCGCTGCCGCGCCAGCCCATGAAAAAGCCGAGCGGATCAGCCGCCTGAAATGCGCGCGCGTCGTCGAAGCCGGGATTCCATCCCTCCGAAGCCGCCCAGTCCAGCGTGCGGTCGAGATCGGCGCGGCCCATTACCCGGACCGCGTAGGGAGCGCGAAGATCCGTCATCGCTTCCTCAAACCGCCGAGGACCGTGCGGAATCCCGCCACGGCGTCGGCGCCGGCGGAGCGGTAGGCGTTCGCCATCAGCGCGCGCTGCGGCGCCGTCAACGCATGTTCGAGCGACTGGCCCTTGTCGGTCAGCGTCAGGCGCCGCTCGCGCCGGTCGTCGGTGCCGACCGTCTGCGCAATCAGGCCTTTGGCAGAAAGATCTTTCAGCGCGCGGCCCAGACTCTGCTTCGTGATTCCGAGGATCGCCATCAGGTCGCTCACCGACAGGCCGGGATTGCGGCCGATGAAATAGAGCGCGCGGTGGTGTGCACGGCCCAGCCGCTCCTTTTCCAGTGCCGAGTCGGCCTCGGCGGCCAGGTCGCGGCTGGCAAGGAACAGCAGGTCGAGACCTTGGCGCAGGTCCTCGTCGCGAAGGAATAGGGGGCTTGCGCCGGCCCTGAACTCGGGCATCCTTGACTCGTTTTCGTTAGGATGTTACTTGAAAATCAGTTCCCGCGAAATTTTATTGCGTGGAATTTTCAAACCAGCGCTTCCGACGGCGCCGGTAACGGTGACGCGCCGGACTAAACCTGCGAGGCAAATAGGATGTCAATGCTGCCCTTTCATGACCGCGATGGCTTCATCTGGATGAACGGCGAGCTGGTGCCGTGGCGGGAGGCCAAGCTGCACGTCCTCTCGCACGGCCTGCATTATGCCTCGTGCGTTTTCGAGGGCGAGCGCGCCTACAACGGCACGATCTTCGAGCTGACCCAGCACACGCAGCGGCTTCACGATTCGGCCGCGATCCTCGATTTCAAGATCCCGTATTCGGTCGCCGAGATCGACGAAGCCAGCCGGCAGACGCTGAAGGCCAACAAGCTCACCGACGGCTATGTGCGCCCGCTGGCGTGGCGCGGTAGCGAGATGATGGGCGTGTCGGCGCAGAAGAACCGCATCAACGTCGCCATCGCGGCGTGGGAATGGCCGTCGTATTTCTCGCCGGAAGCGCGCATGGAGGGCATCAAGCTCGGCTGGGCGAAATACAAGCGCCCCGATCCGGGCACCGCGCCGTCGAAGAGCAAGGCCGCCGGCCTCTACATGATCTGCACGATCAGCAAGCACCTCGCGGAGCGCGACGGCTATGCCGACGCGATGATGCTCGACTGGCGCGGCTACGTCGCCGAGACGACCGGCGCCAACGTGTTCCTGGTCCAGGACGGCGTGATCCATACGCCGGATCCCGACTGCTTCCTCGACGGAATCACGCGGCGCACGGTGATCGGCCTCGCCAAGAAGCGCGGCTTCAAGATCGTCGAGCGTCACATCAAGCCGGAAGAGCTCGCGAAGACGCAGGAAGTGTTCATCTGCGGCACCGCGGCCGAGGTCACGCCGATCCAGTCGATCGGCGACCAGAAGTTCAAGCCCGGCGAGATCACGCGCGCGCTGATGCAGGATTACGACGCGCTCGTCCGCGGCCAGGGCGCCAAAACGGCGAAGGCGGCGGAGTAGGAGAGGCGGCCGCGCGGCGCGCGCTCAGCGCGCGCCGCCGTTGCCGGGCCCGCGCCGGACGGCGGCCGCGATGCCGCCCTCGATGAAGCGCGTGATGTGCCGCAGGCCGCGTTCCGCATCCGGTGGGGCGGATTGCCGCCCGAGCATGCCGGCAAGATGCGCGAGATCGCTTTGGACGTAGAGCGCCGCGCCCATGGCGCACGCGACGGCCCAGAAGAAGCTCTCGGCATCCGCCCCGCGGTGAATTGCGCGGAGCCTGGTCACGAAATCGCACACCGATTCGTCGAAGATTGCGCGGATCGCGCGGCGCACCTCGGGCGTTGGATCCGTCGCCAAATGCCCGGCCAGGCGCCGGAACATCGCCGCATCGCGGCCGCGCCCCTGCGCCGCGCGAAGCGTCGGGCCGACGAACGCCGCGACGAGCCGTTCGAGCGACAGGGGTTGGCCGCCGCCCTCCGCCGCGGCCAGGGCGGCCGCGCGTTCCGCGACCACCGGCAGCATGCGGCGGCGGCACACTGCCTCAAGCAGCTTCTGCTTCGAGCCGAAATGATAATAGACCGACGAAATGTTCGCCCGGGCCGCGCCGGCGATGTCGCGGATCGAGACGCCGTTGTAGCCGTGGCGCGCGAACAGCGCCTCCGCCGCGTCGAGCAGGCGCGCCACCGAAGCGGCCGCGCCCGCCGTCCGTCCGCGCCCGGCCGGCGCCGCCTGTGCCAACGACTGCATGCACGAAATTGAAGCACGCACGCCGCGCGATGACAATCCGCGCGGCGCATTGACATAATCAAACGTTCGTTCCACAGTTTCGCATCAGGCTGGATCGGCTCACATCATGGCTCCCGCACCCGGCGAGACGACGTTCGGCATCTGCATCGGCCCGGTGGATGCGCCCGGGGCGACCGACGCCGAACTTTATCGCCACGCGCTGCAGGATGCGGCGCTGGCCGAGCGCCTGGGCTATTCCGGCGTCTGGGCGCTCGAGCATCATTTTTCCGACTACTACCCGACGCCGGATCCGCTGCTGTTCCTCGCGACGGTGGCTGGCCGCCATCCGCGCCTGGAACTCGGCACGATGGTCATCGTCGCGCCGTGGTATCATCCGCTTCGCCTCGCCGAAGGCGCCGCGATGTTGAGCCTACTCTCGGAGGCGCATCTGCATCTCGGCCTCGGCCGCGGCTCGGCGGCCTCCGAGTACGAAGCGTTCGGAATGGAGCTCGACGAATCGCGCGACCGGTTCCGCGAAATCGTCGAGATCGTGAATCTCGCGCTGGCCGGTGCGCCGTTCACCTATCAGGGGCGGTATCACTCGGTTCCGACGGCCGTCGAGCTCCGGCCGCGGCCCGCGCGCGAGCGGATCCATCTTTACGGCGCGATCAGCACGCCGCCGAGCGCCGCGATCATGGCCCGGCTCGGCCTTCCGCCGCTCAGCAACGCGTTCCGGCCGCTCGATATGCACCGCGAGGTGCTGGCGGACTGGCACAAGGCCAATCGCGAGGCCAATGGCGATCCCGATCCGATCCTGCCGATCCAGGCCCACCTCATCGTGGCCGACACCGACGAGGAAGCGGAGCGGATCGCGCGCGAGGTGATGCCGCCGTTCTTCCAGGCGCAGGTCAAGCACTACCAGTCCGATCTCGACCGCTACCGCCACCTCAAGAGCTACGATTTCGCGCGCATCCACGGCGTGCGCACGCACTTCTCGGATCCGGCGAATCTCGGACCGTTCTCGGCGCTGCAGTTCTTCGGTTCGCCCAAGACGATCCGGCGCCAGGTCGAACGCTACGCCGCGCTCGGCTTCAACAAGTTCATCGTGACGGTGAACACGCCCGGCATTCCGCAGGCGCTGCGGCACGAGTGGCTGACGCGCTTCGCGCGCGAGGTGGCGCCGGAATTCGCGGGCTCGTTCCGAAGCGGGCGCGCCGCGGCCTGACGGTCTTCGCCGGCGATCGCGCCGGCACAAAAGGGGGATGGACGATGAAACTCGCATCGCTGTTGCGGTCCGCGCTGGCCGGCGCCGCGTTCGTGACCGCCGCCACTTCCGTTTCGGCGGAGGAGATGACGCTGAAGGCGCTGTCTTTCCTTCCGCGCAACGCCGCGTACACGAAGAGCTTCCTCGAATTCGTCGACGCGGTGAACGCCGCGGGCAAGGGCACCGTCCGCATCAACTACATCGGCGGGCCGGAGACCACGCCGCCGATCCAGCAGCCGCCGGCGCTCAAGAACGGCGTCGTCGACATGATCTTCTATCCGACGGGCCAGAGCCTCAATTTCGCGCCGGAAGGCCAGGCGCTCGACGGCAGCACGACGACGCCGATGGAGCACCGCGCGAATGGCGGCCTCGCGCTGCTCGACGCGATCTGGCAGAAGAAAATGAACGCGAAGATCGTGTATCACGCCGCCGGCGGCAACGCGTTCTACCTGTTCCTCGTGAAGGAACCGAAGCTGAAGCCCGACGGCGCGATCGATCTCGCCGGCCAGCGCATCCGCTCCGCCGCGCCGTGGGTGAAGTTCGTCGAGGCCATCGGCGGCACCAACGTCGTGCTGCCGCCGCAGGACGTCTACACGGCGCTGAGCCGCGGCGTCGTCGACGGCACGATCTGGCCGATCGTCAGCTATCGCGACTTCAAGTGGGATCAATACACGAAGTTCATGGTCGAGCCCGGCTTCATGCGCACCAATCTGCTGGTGATCGTGAATCTCGACCGCTGGAAATCGCTGCCGGAAAGCGCGCGCGCGCTCATCGAGAAGACCGGCATCGAGCACGAGAAGCGGTCCTACGAAGCGTTCCAGGCGATCGAGAAGGCGGACCGGGCGGCGCTGATCAAGGACGGCGTGAAAATCGTCGAGCTACAGGGCGCGGCGCGCCAGGCCTATCTCGATCGCGCCTACGCGGCGCCGTGGGAACAGATCAAGGCGCGCGCCGCCGATTCCTACGACGCGCTGCGGGCCAAGTTCTACACGCGCTGAACCGGCCGGCGGGCCGGATGCAGTTTCTGTTCGCGGCGTCCTGGCGCGCGAGTTTCGCGCTCGCGCAGCTCGCCAAGGCGTGCCTCGCGCTGATGGCGCTCGCGATCGTCGCCGACGTCGCCGTCCGCAATCTCGGCGGCCGTCCGCCGATCTGGACGATCCCGGTCTGCGAAAGCCTGATGGTCTACATGGCCGGTCTCGGTGTGCCCTACCTCGTGCGGCGCAAGGGCCACGTCGTGCTCG
>CAZUYG010000173.1:0-7031 GCA_964624265.1 uncultured Candidatus Odyssella sp. | reverse complement strand
GGCGGTCGAAGCGCCCGGGGCGCAGCAGCGCGGGGTCGAGCACGTCGGGGCGGTTCGTGGCGGCGACCAGGATCACGCCGTCATTGGCCTCGAAGCCGTCCATTTCGACGAGCAGCTGGTTGAGCGTCTGCTCGCGCTCGTCGTTGCCGCCGCCGAGGCCGGCGCCGCGATGGCGGCCGACCGCGTCGATTTCGTCGATGAAGATGATGCAGGGCGCATTCTTCTTGCCCTGCTCGAACATGTCGCGCACGCGGCTCGCGCCGACGCCGACGAACATCTCGACGAAGTCCGAGCCCGAGATCGTGAAGAACGGCACGTTCGCCTCGCCGGCGATGGCGCGGGCGAGCAGCGTCTTACCGGTGCCCGGCGGGCCGACGAGCAGCACGCCCTTCGGAATCTTGCCGCCGAGGCGGGTGAATTTCTGCGGATCGCGCAGGAACTCGACGACCTCCTGCACCTCCTGCTTGGCTTCCTCGACGCCGGCGACGTCTTCGAACGTCACGCGGCCCTGGCGCTCGGTGAGCAGCCGCGCGCGCGACTTGCCGAAGCCCATCGCGCGGCCGGTGCCGGACTGCATCTGGCGCATGAAGAAGATCCACACGGCCACGATCAGGATGATCGGCAGCCACGAGACCAGCATCGAGAGCAGCGGATGCATGCCCTTCTCGGCCGGCACCGAGCGGACATCGACCTTGTTCTTGATCAGGCGATCGACGAGCTGCGGGTCGTCGGGCTTGTTGACGCGGAACGCGCGCCCGTTCTGAAGCTGGCCACGGAGCGTCGATCCCTGGATCGTGACGCCCTTCACTTGGCCGGATTCGACCTGGGCGATGAAGTCGGAATAGGTAAGTTCGTGGCCGCTTTCGCGCGACGACGATCCCTGGAAGAGGCTGTAGAGGGCCACCAGCAGCGCGCCGATGACGACCCACATCAACAGGTTCCGACCGATGTTGTTCAAATCCTTGGCCTTTCCGTGCGGCGCGGCGAAGTGGCGAAGTGTCTTACAACAGATAGGGTATTGAAAGAATTAAACAACGGGTGACGTTTCGGCTCAAGGAAGGTTGAGCGCGGCAAAGACGGCCGGAGCCAGCGGCCGGATCGGTTCAAAGGCCAAAAATGGGGCATTTTGGCGGCCGACGCCGCGCCGATAGCCCAGGCTTGGCACCGACACGAGACCTTGCCCATCGCGGAGCGCGGGAAGGGCGAGGCGGGCGGCGTAGGGTATTGCCACGGCGCGGAATTCCGGTTTGCGGCGGACCAATTCGGTCCACCCGGCGGCACCGAGCTGCCCCAACGCGAGGCGCTTACCGTCCGCCCGGGGTTTCACGGCGAAGCGTCCGTCCCATCGAACGGTGGCCGTACCGCCGGCGCGGACCTGCGTCGAGGGAATGCCGCGTGTTTCGCGCAGAATCAGGCAGCCCGATTTGTCCGGCACCACGCGGCAGCGCCCCAGCGTGCGCCCGCCGCCAAGGGGCCCGGTGCAAAGATCGGCGTGAAGGCGGCGCACGGCTTCGCCCCGGGGCGCTTGGGCGAGCCCGCCGACCGTCGCCAGCGCGGCCGCCAACGCACGCCATCCGAGCTCGGCGGGCGCCCCGGCGAGTACGGCGGGATCGAGCCGGGCGTAACCCTCGGGAAAGAGTTGAACGGCCCGCGCGAGCACACCGGCGACCTGGCGCTCTTGCCGGGCGCGAAAACGGCCGAGTTCACCGGCAGCGCCGGCAAGCGCGAGGGTGCGTTCTTGTCCGGCGTCTGCGAGCGCCCGGCGAACGCGGATACGCGCGAAGCGCTCGTCGCGGTTGCTCGGGTCTTCGATCCATGCCTGTCCGTGCGCCGCCAGCATCGCGCGCAACCGTGCGCGCGGCACGCCGAGCAGCGGGCGAAGCACCCGATGGCCGGCGTACTCGACGACGGACGGCATGGCGGCCAGCCCGTGCGGGCCACTGCCGGCGGCAAGGCGCAGCACGACGGTCTCGGCCTGGTCGTCGCGTGTGTGTGCGAGCAGCAGATGCAGGGCGCCCTCGGCCCGGCACGCTTCGCCCAGCAGCCGGTAGCGGGCCTCGCGCGCGGCCGCTTGAATTGCCGTCGCCGGCTTGGCGCCGCGCCAGCGGAGCGTTCTGTGCGCGATGCCGCGCCGCTTCATCCACCGCGCCACGGTGCGCGCCTCGGTGCGCGATTCCGGCCGCAGCCCATGATCCACGGTCAGCGCGAGAACCCGCCCGCGCCTCGTGCGCGCCCAAGCCTGCGCGAGCAGCGCCAGCGCCATGCTGTCGGCGCCGCCCGAAACGGCGACGGCGAGCAGCGGCCGCGGCTCGAACGGGCCGCAGCGGTCGATCAGCGACTCAAAGTCTTCGGACGTGAGGGGCACGGCGTTCATCGCGGCGCGAGCGCGCCGTGGCGCGCCGTCATCCGGCGCAATTCAGCCGCCGCTGCTCGGCCTCCGCCTCGCGGCGCAGGCCGGCGTTGGGATAGCGCTTGCGGAATTCGCCGAAGGCCGTGCAGGCCTCGCCGTTCTTCCCCTGGCGCCCGAGCGAGAGCGCGAGCTTGAACAGGCTATCCTGCGCTTTCGGATGATTCGGGAATTTACGGAACCCGTCGGCGAACTGATACGCAGCATCGGCGTAACGGCCTTGCGCGTAGTAGTTCTCGCCGAGCCAGTAATAGGCGTTGGCGGCGAGCGCGTCGTTGGGATACCGGCGCACGAACTGGACCAGCGCCGCTTCCGCCGCCTTGTAGTCGGCGCGGCGCAGCAGCGAGAGAGCGTGTTCATATTGCTCGCGCGCGGAGCCGCCGGGCGCCGGCGTATCCGGCTGCTGCGGGCGCGCGGCTTCGTCGCGACGCGCGGGGCGCGGCGGCGGCGAATCTTCTTCGTCGTCATCGGCGGTCCGCGCGGGCGGGGCGCGGCGCTCGGGCGGCGCCTCGGCGCGGCGCTCCGGTGCGCGCGGCGGCGGCGCTTCGGTGCGCCGCTCGGGCGGACGCGGCGCCGCGCGATTGCCCTTCTCGATCTGGCTCAGCCGGAAATCGGTGTCGTTCTTGTAGCGGTCGAAATCGCGCGCGAATTCGCGCTGCTGGGCCTGCAGCGAATCGATCTTGTCGGTCAGGCGCTGTATCAGCCGCTCGAGCTCGTCGAGGCGCCGGTTCATCTGCACCGCGGCGTCGGGCGACATCTGCGCCAGCTCGATGCGGATCGCCTGCGCCTCGCGGCGCGCGGCGTCGAGCGCGCTGCCGATCCGGCGCGTGTCGGCCGCGCCGGGCGCGGCGAGCGAAAGCGCGGCGGCGACGGCGAGGGCGGCGGCACCGGCGGCACGAAGGATGCGTCGGGTCATGGAGGATCGGCCCCTGCCCAGTGGTTGGGTCTCGTCTTAATACGAACGCTAGGGGCCGAGCGTGGCGAAACAAGGGCGCCCCCGCAACGGGTTTTCGGACCGGAATTGGCAAGGCCGGCGCGCGGCCTTAAGGATGGGCACGGTATCGGACCGGCGGAGGATCGGCATGGGCATTCTGGTGAACGGCGCGTGGCGCGACGAGGATCTCGCGGCCGAGACGGGCAGGGCCGGCGACTTTCAGCGCATCGAAAGCCGCTTCCGCGAGCGCATCACGGCCGATGGCTCGTCGGGCTTCAAGGCCGAAGCCGGGCGCTACCATCTTTACGTCGCGCATAGCTGCCCTTGGGCGCATCGCACGCTGATCTTCCGCGCGCTCAAGAAACTCGAACGCGCGATCAGCGTCGCCTACGCCATTCCCGGCGAGCGCGGCCAGGGCTGGACCTTCGCGGACGATCCCGCGTTTCCGGACTGTACGCCCGATACGGTGAACGGCTTCCGCTACCTGCACCAGGCGTACACGGCCAGCGATGCCGCCTATACGGGCAAGGTGACCGTACCGACCCTGTGGGACACGAAGACGCGGCGCGTGATCAACAACGAATCGTCCGAAATAATACGGATGCTCAATAGCGAGTTCCGCGGCATCGCCGGCGATGATACGGACTTTTACCCGGCGGCGCTGCGGGCCGAGATCGACCGCATGAACGAGTTCGTCTACGCCAACGTCAACAACGGCGTCTATCGCTGCGGGTTCGCGCGCACGCAGGACTCCTACGATGCGGCCTACGATTCGCTGTTCGCGGCGCTCGACGAGCTCGAGGCGCGGCTCGGGCGGCAGCGCTATCTCGTCGGCAACCGCATCACCGAGGCGGACTGGCGCCTGTTCCCGACGCTGGTGCGCTTCGACGTGGCGTATTTCTCGCTGTTCAAGTGCAACCGGCAGCGCATCGCGGATTACCGGAATCTCGCGAACTATACGCGCGAGCTTTACGCCGTGCCGGGAATCGCCGCGACCGTGAAGCCGCGCTACTACGTGATCGGCTATTACTCGATCGCCAAGCTGAATCCGAACGGCATCACGCCCAAGGGCACGCCGGTCGATTTCGCCCCGCCGCACGACAGGGCAAGGCTGGCCGCGTGAAGCGTGCAAGGGCGGGTATCAAACCCGCCCCTGCAATATTGCACCGTTCCTTTAGGCCCCCGAGCCGGCCGGCACCGCGACGCCGCGGCGGTTCTTTCCCCACGCCTCTTCGGTCGATCCCGCTTCCGCCGGGCGCTCCTTGCCGTAGGAGATCGTGCGCACGCGGCCCGATTCGATGCCGAGCGAGACGAGCATGTTCTTGACCGACGTGGCGCGCCGCGCGCCGAGGCCGAGATTGTATTCGCGCGTGCCGCGCTCGTCGGCGTGTCCCTCGACAGTGAACGAGGTGCCCGGATGCGCCTTCAGCCATTCGGCCCAGGCGCGCACCGTCGCCTCCTGGTCGGCGCGCACGTCGTGCTGGTCGAGATCGAAGAACACGCGATCGCCGTAGCCGTTGCGGCCGGGGTTCGTGAAGTCCGACCACGACCCGCGCGGGTCGGGCCGACCGAGGCGCGTCGCCGCGTCTGCGTTCGGATCGGTCTTGGTGTCGGGGCCGCACGCGGCCATGAACACGGCGATGCCGAGGAGGGCGAGAAGCTGTTTGACGCGCATGTTAGTCCCCACGAGTTGATCGGTCTCAGTTCGCCGGCGGTCCCCTTGCCGGGCTTTCCCATCCTCCCGGTGGCGGTTATCGCCACCCTTGCGGGAGAGGGCAAGCCCGGGCCGGCGTCGATTCTCAGTCGCGCAGCAGCGGCGACCAGGCCGGGTCGGACGCCTCCGTCGGCGTTTCGACGCGGCGCTCGGTGCGGCCGGTGATGTCGATGCTGTAGAGGCCCAGCGGCGCGCCGCGGTCCTGCTTGAAGTACATGAGATAGCGTCCGTTCGGCGCCCAGGTCGGGCCCTCCGCGAGGAAGCCCTGCGCGAGGATGCGCTCGCCCTCGCCGTCGGGCCGCATCACGCCGATCGAGAACTGGCCGCCCTCGATCTTCGTGAACGCGATATAGTCGTCGCGCGGCGACCACACCGGAGTCGCATAGCGTCCGGCCTTGTTGGAGATGCGGATCACGTCGCTGCCGTCGGCATTCATCACGTAGATTTTCTGCGCGCCGCCGCGGTCGGAGTTGAACGCGATCTTGCGTCCGTCGGGCGAATAGGAGGGCGAGGTGTCGATCGCCGGATTGTTCGTCAGGCGCGTCACCTGCCGCGTGCGGAGATCCATCGAGTAGATCTCGGAATTGCCGTCGGTCTCGAGCGAAAGCGCGATCTTGTTGCCGTCGTTCGAGAAGCGCGGGGCGAAGGTCATGCCCGGGAAATCGCCCACCACTTCGCGCCGGCCGCTGTCGATGCTGAGGATGTAAACCCGCGGCGCGTTGTTGGTGTAGGAGAGATAGGTGATCTCCTGCGCGGTCGGCGAGAAGCGCGGCGTCAGGACGAGCGTGCTGCCCTCGCTGAGGTAGCGGTTGTTGGCGCCGTCCTGGTCCATGATCGCGAGCCGCTTGACGCGGCGCGTCACCGGCCCCGTCTCGGCGACGTAGACGATGCGGGTGTCGAAATAGCCGCTTTCGCCGGTCACTTTCTCGAACACGCGGTCGGAGATCTTGTGCGCGAGGCGGCGCCAGTTGGCGGCCGAGGTTTCGAACGCGCGCGCCACCAAGGTGGCGCCGGTGCTCACCTCCCACGCCCAGAGCTCCACCTTGACGCCGCCGCCGGCCGAGCTGACGCGTCCGCCGAGGACGACGTCGGCGCCGACCTGCTTCCAATCGGCCATGCGCGGCGCGCGGACGAGATCGTCGGGCTTCTGGATGAACGACTTCGGGTCGAGCGGTTTGAACACGCCCGAGCTGCGCAGGTTGTTCGCGATCACCTCGACGATGCGCTGGCCCTGCGCGCGGTCTTCCTCGCGCGCGGCGGCGAATTCGGACACGGCGACGGGCACCGGCTCGAAATTCGGATCGGTGATGCGGATGCGCAGCTCCGCCGCCGCGGGCGCGGCGGCGACCGCCAGCGCGGCGAGCAGAATCTTGGCGATCAGGCGGGTCCCGGACATTGCTACTCTCTCACCCTGTCTTGTTCCCTATCTTGCGTATCGCACGCCGCCAGCATCCCCTCAATCGGAGGGATCGAACTCCAGCTTCATCTGACGCCAGCGGGCGTATTTCTCCGGCGGCAGCTTGAAGGGCTGGCACCTGTCGTTGAGCACGGCGCGCAAGGCGCGGTCGGCCGCGGCGCGGTGCGCGGCGCTGCGGATGCGCGTTTCCGGCGCGATACGCGCCTCGCGCACGGTGCCGTCCTCGTTCATCGAGACGTCGATGACGACGACGAGCGAATCGAGATCCTTGGCGGCGGCGTCGGCCAGCCAGCACGGGCGGATCTGCCGCTTGATCGCGTCGATCTCGCTGACGCTCAACGGCGTGCCCGGCCGGTGTTCCGGGGCGCCGCGGCGCTGGTCGCGCGCGGTGCGGTCGGCATCGGCCTGCTGCGGCGCCTTGCGCTCGCGGTCGAGGCTGCGGAAGATCGAATCGAGCTTCGAGGGCGTCGGCGCCGGTTTCGGCGCATTGGTTTCGCGCGGGTCCGGCTGCGCTTTCTCCGCGCGGAAGCTCGGCCGCGATTTTATGGCCGGCGCTTCT
>CAZUYG010000172.1:0-7064 GCA_964624265.1 uncultured Candidatus Odyssella sp. | reverse complement strand
AGGCCGATAAGGCGAAGGCCTTGCTGCAGCGCGAAGGCCTGTGGTCGCAATATCTCGAAGTCGGCATCGGGCCCGATGCGGAGGTGTTCACGAAAGCGCCGCCGATGTCCGCCGTCGGCACCGGCGCCGCGATCGGCATTCGCCGCGATTCCTCGTGGAACAATCCCGAGCCGGAGATCGTCCTCGTCGTCGACCCGGCCGGGACGATCAAGGGCGCTTCGCTCGGCAACGACGTGAACCTGCGCGATTTCGAGGGCCGCAGCGCGCTGCTGCTCGGCAAATCGAAGGACAACAACGCCTCGACCGCGATCGGCCCGTTCATCCGCCTGTTCGATTCCACGTTCACGCTCGACGATCTGCGCCGCGCCGAGGTGAGCGTCACGGTCGCGGGCAAGGACAATTTCCGGCTCGAGGCGGTGAGCGATCTCGGCCGGATCAGCCGCGACGTGACCGACCTCGTCGCGCAGACGGTCGGCAAGCACCATCAGTATCCGGACGGATTCGTGCTGTTCACCGGCACGATGTTCGCGCCGACGCAGGACCGCGCCGGCCCCGGCAGCGGATTCACGCACAAGGTGGGCGACGTCGTCACCATCGCCTCGCCGAAGCTCGGCGCGCTGGTCAACCGCGTCGACTATTGCGATGCGCTGCCGCCGTGGGAATTCGGCCTGGGCGCGCTGATGAAGAACCTCGCGGCGCGTGGGCTGCTCTGAAGCGCGCATGGTCTACGTCGACGACGCGATCTGGCTGTGGCAGGGGCGGCGCTGGTGCCATCTGCTCGCCGATACGCCCGAGGAGCTGCATTTCTTCGCAAGCCGCCTCGGCCTGCACCGCTCGTCTTACCAAGGGCCGCCCAAGAGCAGCACGCCGCATTACGACATCACCGGCTTCGAGCGCAGCCGCGCGCTCGCGCTCGGCGCCCGCCCCGCGACCCGCGCCGAGATCGCGATGGCCGCGCGCGCGGCGCGGCTGTGGTGAGGCGGCGGCCACCCTCACTTCCCATTCGCGAAGAGGCGAATGGGCCCCTTCTCTCCCACTTCGTGGGAGAGAGAAGAACGTAGCACCGCTCTTTTTCTCTCCCGCGCAGCGGGAGAGAAGGGGCCCGTCCGCCGCCTTTGCGGCGGATGGGAAGTGAGGGCCGGCGCCGCCTACTCCGCCTTCGGTCCGGCGGGAAACCGCTCGCGGATGCGCTTCATGATCTGGTCGCGCACCTCGCGATAGGCTTCGAGCCTTCGCTCGCGGTCGCCCTCGACGATGGTGGCGTCGAAGGTGGGCCAATACTCCACCTCGGCGGCCATGTGGCGCGACCATTCGAGCGCCTTGTGGTGCGCCTCGGGAGAGAGCGTGATGATGAGATCGAAGCTCGAATCCTCGAGCTGGTCGAACGTCTTGGGCTTGTGCTTGCTGATGTCGAAGCCGAGCTCGTCCATCACCGCGATCGCGAAACCGTCGGTCTCCGAAGGCTTGAGGCCGACCGAATCGACGTAGATCGTCTTGCCGCGCAGGTGCTTCAGGATCGCCTCGGCCATCGGCGAGCGCACCGCGTTCAGGGTGCAGGCGAACAGCACGCTGTGGGGGCCGGGCAAGGAAGGCGCCCGTCAGCCGCGGATGTGCAGGACGCAGAGCAGCGTGAACAGTCGCCGCGCCGTCTCGTGGTCGATTTCGATGCGCCCGGCGAGCTCGCTCTTGAGCAGCCGCGAGCCCTCGTCGTGCAGCCCGCGCCTCCCCATGTCGATCGCCTCGATGCGCGAGGGCGTCGCGGATTTGATCGCCTGGTAATAGCTCTCGCAGACCTTGAAATAGTCTTTGACGATGCCGCGGAACGGCTGCAGCGCCAGCGGCACGCGCACCAGCTCGCGGTCGTCCGCTGCACGGACGTCGAAGATCAGCCGCGTTTCTTCGGCCGAGAGATAGAGCTTGTAGGGGCCGGGATGATCGACCGCCGGCGCGAAATAGTTCGACTCGGTGAGGTCGAACAGCGCGACCTTGCGCTCGTGCTCGGCTTCGGCGCGGCGGCGCACGACCGTCTTCTCGACGAGCTGTACATCGACGAGGCGGGGCTGGCGCTCTGCCTCTTCCGCCATGGTGCCCTCAGCCGCGGCCCAGGCGGATGGAAACCGAGAGCGCGTGCGCGCCGAGGCCCTCCGCTTCGGCCAGCGCGACGGCAGCCGGACCGATCGCGGCGAGGCCTTTCGCGTCGCAGCCGATCAACGACGTGCGCTTCATGAAATCGAGCACGCCGAGGCCCGAGGAGACGCGCGCGCTCTGCGAGGTCGGCAGGACGTGGTTCGGCCCTGCGATGTAGTCGCCGATCGCCTCGGGCGCGTGCCGGCCCAGGAAGATCGCGCCGGCGTGCCGGATGCGCTTGGCGAGCCCATCCGGATCGGCGACCGCCAGCTCGAGATGCTCCGGCGCGAGCCGGTCGACGAGCGCGGGCGCATCGTCGAGGCTCTTGACGACGACGATGGCGCCGTGCGCCTCCCAGCTCGCGCGCGCGATCGCGGCGCGCGGCAGTTTCGTCAGCGCCTGTTCCACGGCCGCCGCGGCCTTGGCGGCGAAGCCGGCATCGTCGGTGATCAGGATCGATTGCGCCGCCTCGTCGTGCTCGGCTTGGGACAGCAGATCGGCCGCGATCCAGGCGGGATCGTTGTCCTTGTCAGCGACCACGAGAATCTCGGAGGGGCCGGCGATGAGATCGATGCCGACCGCGCCGAACACCATCTTCTTGGCAGCGGCGACATAGGCGTTGCCGGGCCCCACGATCTTGTCGACCTTGGGGATCGTGGCCGTGCCGTAGGCCAGCGCGGCCACCGCCTGCGCGCCGCCGACGCGGTAGATCTCGTCGACGCCGGCGATGCGGGCCGCGGCGAGCACGAGATCGTTGATCTTCCCGTCCGGCGTCGGCACCACCATCACGAGCCGCGCGACGCCCGCCACCTTGGCCGGCACCGCGTTCATCAGCACGGAACTGGGATAGGCCGCCGTGCCGCCCGGGACGTAGAGCCCGGCGATATCGAGCGGCGTCCAACGCGCGCCGAGGCGGATGCCCAGCGCATCCGCGTAGTCGAACCCTTCCGGGATCTGGCGCTTGTGATAGTCGGCGATACGTTGCGCGGCCATGCGCAGCGCGGCCACCGCCTTTTCGGGCGCCTGCCGCATCGCCTGTTCGATGCGTTCGGCCGGCAGGCGCAGGCCCGCGGCGGTGAGGTTGAGCCGGTCGAAGCGCGCCGTGTATTCGAGCAACGCCGCGTCACCGCGCGCTTTCACGTCCGCGACGATGGCGCCGGCGGCGGCATCGACATTCTCTTCCGCCGCGCGCTTGCCGGCGACGAGGCCCGCGAAAGCGCGCTCGAAATCCGGCGCCGAGGCGTCGAGCCTAAGCGGCACGGGCGTAGGCCTCCACGGCGGCGCCGAATTTCGCAACCCAATCGTTGATTTCGGCCGGCCGCGTCTTCATCGCCGCGCGGTTGACGATGAGGCGCGACGTGACGTCGGCGATCTTCTCGACCTCGACGAGGCCGTTCTCCTTGAGCGTGCGGCCGGTCGAGACGAGATCGACGATGCGCCGGCAAAGGCCGAGCTTCGGCGCCAATTCGAGCGCACCGTTGAGCTTGATGCATTCGGCCTGCACGCCGCGAGCCGCGAAATGGCGCCGCGTGATCTCGGGATACTTGGTCGCGACGCGCACGTGGCTCCAGCGCGAGGGATCGTCCTTGCCGGCGAGCTCGGCCGATTCGGCCACGGAGATGCGGCAGCGCCCGACCTTGAGGTCGAGCGGCGCGTAGAGCTCCGAATACTGGAATTCCATGATCACGTCGTTGCCCGCGACGCCGAGCTGCGCGGCGCCGAACGCCACGAACGTCGCCACGTCGAAGCTGCGCACGCGGATGAGCGACAGGTTCGGCCGGTTGGTCGCGAACTGAAGCTGGCGCGACTCCTCGTCGGCGAACGCCGGCTCCGGCTCGATGCCCGCGTGGTGCAGCAGCGGCATCACTTCCTTGAGGATGCGGCCCTTGGGCAGCGCCAGCACGATGGGATCGTTGGCCCGTTCGCCGGGAAGCGGTTTGGTGCGCGGCATGGATTCGTTCGCGTGTTCAGGCGGCTTCGATGTCGGGATGGCGCGGCCGGTGCAGCGTCGGCCACGGCTCGCCCACGTCCTGGCCGTGCACGGCGATGCGGTCGCATTCCACGCGGATGCCGGCGCCGCCCGCGAACACCAGCTCGATCGTGGCGGCGCCGCTGCCGGACGAGGCCGTGATCGCGAGCAGTTCGAGGATGCGGCTCTTGTCGTCGATGTCGATGCCGCGGCTCCGGACGGCTTTGACGCCTTCGAGCGTCACGCCGAAATTCTGGCGCGAATAGCACTCGATGCCGGCCTCCCCGGCCGGCAGCGTGACGTCGATGCACTCCGACCAGATGAACCGGCTCGCGACGAACACGAAGCATTTTTCCGCCGGCAGCCAGGCGAGCTCGGCCATCGGCACGAGCGCGTCCTGCAGCAGGCTCGAGAGAACGACGACGTCCTCCTCGTCCTCGCAGCGGAGCTTCAGCTTCTCGCCCATCACCGCCCGCCGGGAAGCCGTTCGATCTCGGCGCCGCAGGCCGAGAGCTTCTTCTCGAGATTCTCGTAGCCGCGGTCGAGGTGATAGATGCGGTTGATGACCGTCTCGCCTTCGGCGACGAGGCCCGCCAGCACCAGCGACGACGACGCGCGCAGATCGGTCGCCATCACTTCCGCGCCGTACAGATTCTTGACGCCGCGCACGAGCGCCGACGAGCCGTGGATCGTGATGTTGGCGCCCATGCGCGAAAGCTCGGGCGCGTGCATGTAGCGGTTCTCGAAGATCGTCTCGGTGATCATCGCGGCGCCGTCGGAGACGGCCATCAGCGCCATGTACTGCGCCTGGAGATCGGTCGGGAAGCCCGGGAACGGCTCGGTGATCACGTCGGCGCCGGCGATCGCGCCATTGCCGGCGATGCGGATGCCGGCTTTGCTTTCCTCGATTTTGGCGCCGGTCTTGCGCAGCACTTCCGACAGCGCGGCGAGATGCTCCGCTTCGGCGCCTTCGAGCGTGAGATCGCCATGCGTGATCGCCGCGGCCATCGCATAGGTGCCGGCCTCGATGCGGTCGGCGACGATCTTGTGCGTCGTGCCCTCGAGGCGCGGCACGCCCTTCACGACGAGCTTCTCGGTGCCCAGGCCTTCGATCTTGGCCCCCATCGCGGCGAGGCACTTGGCGAGATCGGTCACTTCCGGCTCGCGCGCGGCGTTGTCGATCACCGTTTCGCCCTTGGCCAGCGTCGCGGCCATCAGCACGTTTTCGGTGGCGCCGACCGACACCTTGTCGAAGCGGACATTGGCGCCCTTCAGCCCTTTCGGCGCCTCGGCATGGATGTAGCCGCGTCCGATGTGGATCTTGGCGCCCATCTTTTCGAGCGCGCTCAAATGGAGGTCGATCGGCCGCGTGCCGATCGCGCAACCGCCCGGCATCGACACCACCGCGTTGCCGAACCGCGCCAACAGCGGGCCCAGCACCAGCACCGACGCGCGCATGCGGCGCACGATGTCGTAGGGCGCCACCGTGTTCGGGATTTCCTTGGCTTCCATCGTGATCTGATGGTCGCCCTGCGTAACCTTGACGCCGTGCTGCTCCAACAGGCTGGACAGCGTCTTGATATCGGCCAGCGCCGGTAAATTGGTCAAAGTCAATGGCTTATCGGTCAGCAGGCAGGCGGCCATGAGCGGCAGCGCCGCGTTCTTGGCGCCCGAAATCGGAATGCTGCCCTTGAGAGGCCGGCCGCCCACAATGCGGATACGGTCCATCGCGCCTGCTCCCTGTCGCTTGGCTCGGGGTGAATTTGGGGTTTTAGACCATGGTGCCAAGAGGGGGAAGCCGCGCGATCCAATTCGCCGTTTGGGCGTAAACGCGCAATTCCCAGCGGGCCCGCCCCCGGATCGGCCCGAACAGCGGGCCGGGCACCCTTCCCGGAGGATCAGATCACCATCTGCGTCTGCGTCACCAGCGCGACCAGTTTGCCTTCGGCCGTGGTGATGCGCGTCTGCCAGACCATCGTGCGCTTGCCGCGATGGACCGGCGTGCATTCGCCGGTGACGACCGTGCCGACGGGGGCCGGCGCCAGGAAATTCGTCTTGCTTTCGATCGTCGTGGTCCAGGCGCCTTCCTTGAGATTGAGGACCGTGGCGCAGCCGCCGAGCGAATCGGCGAAGGCCATCACGGCGCCGCCGTGCAGCACGGCCGGGATCGTGCAGAGGTCTTCGCGAACCAAGAGCCGCGCCACGATCTTATCGGGCGCCGCGGAAACGAATTCGATGCCGAGCAGCCTGGCCAGCGGCATCATCTTTTCGCGGAGCAGCGCGAGCGCGTCCATGCGGCCTTCTCCCTTTCAGGCGTTTCCCTGCGGCGGCGATGATGCCTGTTTCGCGCGCGCGCGGAACCATTTTTCCGTGGCCGCATCGGCCGGAAAGAAGAATTCGAGGCGCAGGTCCTGGAGCGCCACGTCGAGCGGCGTGCCGACGGTGGCGATCATCGAGAACAGCGAGAGCCGGATGCCGCCGTGGCGGAAGCGCACCATGAGGGCGGGCGGATAGTCGCCTTCGTCACGCGGCGCCCGCGCGAGACGGGCGACATCCGGGTCGGCCGTGAGCTCATCGAGGAAGGCATCGTGCGCCGTGATGCCTTCGGCGATCGCCTCGGCGCGCAGGCGGCGGAGGAGCCAGACCACGGCCTCCTCCCAGTTCTCGATGTGCGGCTTCAACCCGTCGGGGCGGACGACGAGGCGCATGAGGTTGTGCGGCGCGCCGGAGGCGGGCGGCGCCAGCGCGGCCGAATCGAGCAGCGTGCCGAGCAGCGCGAGCGCGCCCTGGTTCGCGCGCACGAGATTATAGATCCGGTCCACGACGACGGCGGGAAACGGCTCCTGCTGCGCGAGCGCACGGTCGAGCGCGGCGCTGACCGGCCCCAGCTCGGGCGCGTCGAGCTTGCGCTCGGCGAAGGCCGGCGCGAAGCCGGCGGCGAGGAGCATCGCGTTCTGTTGTCGCAAAG
>CAZUYG010000171.1:0-7096 GCA_964624265.1 uncultured Candidatus Odyssella sp. | reverse complement strand
CCCCTTCTCTCCCGCTGCGCGGGAGAGAGAAATAGGCTGCCCTTTCTTTTCTCTCCCACGAAGTGGGAGAGAAGGGGCCCGCGCGCCTTTGGGCGCGTGGGAAGTGAGGGCCGGCGGCGTCATCGAACCGACGCATTGCTTGCGCTAAATCATTGCCGCGGCACACATTCCCTTCCAGAAAACGCCGCGAGACCCGGGGTTTATCCGCACAATGTCCGTCCGCAATCTCGACGCGCTGTTTCACCCGAAAAGCGTGGCCATCGTCGGCGCTTCCGAGCGGCCCAACTCGATCGGCGCCGCGGTGACGCGCAACGCGCTGGCCGGCTCTTTCTCCGGGCCGATCCATCTCGTGAACCGAAAGGGCGGCACGATCATGGGGCGCAGCGCCGCGAAACGCGTGCGCGATCTCGCCGCGCCGCCCGACCTCGCCGTGATCGCCACGCCGCCCGAGACGGTGCCGGGCCTCATCGGCGAGCTGGGCCGCGCCGGCACGCGGGCCGCCGTCGTCATCACCGCCGGCTTCGGCGAGGGCGGCAACGCCGCGGGCGCGCGCCTGCGCCAGGCCATGCTCGACGCAGCCAAGCCGCATCTGCTGCGCGTGGTGGGGCCGAACTGCGTGGGATTCCTGGCGCCCCCGCTCGGCCTCAATGCCAGTTTCGCGCCGGCCTCGCCGCCGGGGGGCAAGATCGCGTTCGTCGGCCAGTCGGGCGCGGTGCTCGTCGCCGTCATCGACTGGGCCGCGGACCGCGGCATCGGGTTTTCCTATCTCGTTTCGATGGGGAACATGGCCGACGTCGATTTCGGCGACGTCATCGACTATCTGGCGCTCGACGGCGAGACGCGCGCGATCCTGCTCTACATCGAGGGGCTCACCGAGGCGCGCAAGTTCATGTCCGCCGCGCGTGCCGCCGCGCGTCTCAAGCCCGTCGTCGTGCTGAAGGCGGGCCGCAATGTGGAAGGCGCCCGCGCCGCGAAATCGCACACCGGATCGATGGCCGGCTCCGACGCCGTTTACGACGCCGCATTCCGCCGCGCCGGCGTGCTGCGCGTTTACGGCCTCGGCGAATTGTTCGACGCCACGGAAGTGCTGGGCCTCGCGCGCCCGCCGCGCACCGAGGGCCTCGCGATCCTCACCAATGGCGGCGGCTTCGGCGTGCTGGCCACCGACGATCTCGGCGCCGTCGGCGGGCGGCTCGCGAAATTCAGCCCCGAGACGATGGCGGCGCTCGACAAGGTGCTGCCGTCCACATGGTCGCACGCCAATCCGGCCGACATCATCGGCGACGCCGACTCGCAGCGCTATCTCGCCGCGCTCGGGCCGATCGCGGCCGATCCCAATGTGGGCGCCGTGCTGGTGCTGAACGCGCCGACCGCGCTCGCTTCTTCCGAGGACGCGGCGAAGGCGGTGGCCGGGTCCGGCATCGCCGAGAAGGTGCCGCTGCTCGCCTGCTGGATCGGCGGAAGCAGCGCCGATGCGGGCCGCCGCGTGCTCGAGAAAGCCGGCATTCCCGCCTACGACACGCCGCTGCGCGCGGTGCGCGCGTTCCGCCACCTCGTCGAATTCGGCAAGAGCCAGGCCGCGCTGATCGAGACGCCGCCTTCGATTCCGCCCGAGGCGGCCCCCGACCGCGCCAAGGCGGAGCGCATCATCGCCGGCGCGCTCGCCGACGCGCGCACCGTGCTGACCGAGCCCGAGGCCAAGAGCGTGATCGCCGCCTACGGCATCCCCACGGTGCCGACCGAAGTGGCGCGCGACGAGCTGGAAGCGGTGGCCGCGGCGGAGCGGCTCGGCTATCCGGTGGCGCTCAAGATCCTGTCGCGCGACATCTCGCACAAATCCGACGTGGGCGGCGTGCGCCTTTCGCTCGACAGCGAGGAAAGCGTGGCCGAGGCGGCGCGCGAGATGCGCCAGCGCGTGACGCAGCTGCAGCCCCGCGCGCGCATCGACGGCTTCACCGTTTCGCGCATGATCGTGCGGCCCAACGCCTACGAGCTGATCCTGGGCGCGGCCGAAGACCCGCTGTTCGGCCCGGTGCTGATGTTCGGCCAGGGCGGCACGGCAGCCGAGATCGTGGCCGACCGCGCGATGGCGCTGCCGCCGCTGAATCTCGCGCTCGCCGGCGGCATGATGGGGCGCACGCGCATCGACCGGCTGCTCAAGGGCTATCGCGACAAGAAGCCGGCCGCGCGCCGCGAAATCGCGCTGACCCTGGTGAAGCTCTCGCGGCTCGTCGCCGATCTCGACACGGTGGCGGAGCTCGACATCAACCCGCTGCTGGCCGACAGCGACGGCGTGCTCGCGCTCGATGCGCGCATCGTGGTGCGGCCGCGGCCGCCGGGCGAGCGCGCGCGCCGCTTCGCGATCCGGCCCGATCCCGCGGAGCTCGAGCGCGCGATCGAGCGCGGCGGCGCGCGCTATCGCGTCCGCCCGATCCAGCCCGAAGACGAGCCGGCGCTGGTGCAGGCGTTCGGCCGGCTTTCGCCCGACGACGTGCGCATGCGGTTTTTCGCGCCGCTCAAGAGCCTTTCGCACGAGATGGCCGCGCGGCTGACGCAGATCGACTACGACCGCGAAATGGCGCTGGTGCTGGCCGAGGAGCGCGACGGCAAGACCGGCGACTTCATGGGCATCGTGCGCATCGCCGCCGATCCGGATTTCGAGAAGGCGGAATTCGCGATCATCGTGCTGTCGCACGTGCAGGGCCGCGGCATCGGCCGCCTGCTGATGGACGAGATCATCGCCTACGCCAAGACGCGCGGCATCAAGCAGGTGTTCGGCGACGTGCTGGCCGAGAACCAGCGCATGCTGAACCTCGCGCGCGACCTCGGCTTCACGCTGAAGTCCATCGCCGAGGGCCCCTCCGTGATCCGCGTGACGAAGACGCTGTGACGGCCCGCGCGCCGCGCGCCGCGCCGGACAAGCCGCTGGCCCTGCGGCGCACGCTGGGCTTCTGGCTGCTGTTCTTCTACGGCATCGGCATCATCGTCGGCGCCGGCATTTACGTGCTGGTGGGCGCGGTGGCCGCGAAGTCCGGCATGGCGGCGCCGTTGGCGTTCCTGCTGGCCGGCGTGCTCGCGGCGCTGACCGGCCTTTCCTATGCCGAGCTGGTGACGCGGATGCCCGAGGCCTCGGGTGCCGTCGCCTATGTGCATGCCGCCGCGCGCCATCCCGCGTTCGCCCGGATCGTGGGCGTCGCGGTGCTGCTGATCGCCGTCGCCTCGGGCGCCTCGATCGCGCGCGGCAGCCACGGCTATATCCAGCGCTTCGTCGACGTGCCCGACTGGCTGCCGGGCGCCGTGCTCGTCGCCGCGTTCACCGGCATCGCCTGCCTGCGCGTGGAGCTGGGCGCGCGGCTGGCCGCGCTGTTCGGCGCGCTGGAGCTGGGCGGCCTGCTGTTCGCGACGGCGATGGGCGTCGATGCGCTCGGCGATCTGCCGGCGCGTGCGGGCGAGCTGGTGCCGCATGGCCTCGCCGCGTGGCAGGGCCTCGCCGCCGGCGCGTTCCTCGCCTTCTTCGCGTTCATGGGATTCGAAAGCCTGGCGAACATGGCCGAGGAGGCGCGCGACGTGGCCCGCACGCTGCCGCGCGCGATCGTGGCCGCGATCGCCGCCGCCGCCGTGCTCTACGGCGTCGTGGCGCTCGTCTCCGTTCTCGCCGTGCCGCTCGCGACTCTGGCGGGATCGGCCGCGCCGCTCTGCCACCTGCTGGACCGCGCCGGGATTCCCTGCGGGCGCGGCTTCGCCGCCGTCGCCCTGATCGCGCTCAGCAACGGCATCATCGTCGAGCTGATGCTGGTGGGACGCATCCTCTACGGCATGGCGCGGCGGCAGCTCGTGCCGCGCTGGTTCGGCGCCGTGAACCCGAACAGCCGCGTGCCGGTGCGCGCCACCCTGGCCGGCGGCGCCGCGATGCTGCTGCTCGTCGTCGCCTTACCGTTCGAGACGCTGGCCGGCGCCACGAGCGCGCTGACGCTGGCGGTGTTCTGCGCGGTGAACGTCTCGCTCGCCGTGCTCAAATGGCGCGACCGCGCCGCCGGTGCCGCGCCGCCGCCGGTCTGCGTTCCGCTGGCGGTGCCGGTGCTTGGCGCGCTGGCCTGCCTGGGGCTGCTGATCGCCGCGCTGTGAGGCGCCCGCCGCCCATTTCGTGGGCGGCGGTGGAACTTCGCGACGGATCCCCGCGTTGGGGTTGTGCATCGCCGCCGCTGCGGCGAACCGCAATGCTGCTGGGAGGCACGTCTCCACATGAACGGAATCATCTATCTCGTCGGCCTCGTCGTCGTGATCCTGGCCGTCTTGTCGTTCTTCGGGCTCCGCTAGGCCGAACCCGATCATCACCCAAGGAAAGGGTTCGCCATGGCTGAAGCCGTCGTAACCGCCGAGTTCGCGCCCGCGACGCCGGCCCGTTTCGCCTATGTCGACTGGCCCGCGATCGTCGCCGGCGCCGTCGTGGGCGCGGCGGTGGCGTTCGTGCTGACCGCGTTCGGCACCGCGCTGGGCCTCTCGATCGTCTCGCCCTATCGCGGCGAAGGCGTGCCGGCCACCGGTTTCGTCGTCGCCGCCGGCCTGTGGCTGCTGTGGGTGGCGGGCCTGAGCTATTTCGCGGCCGGCTACGTCGCGGGCCGCCTGCGCCGCCGGCTGATGGGAACCACGGATCACGAAGTGCGCATCCGCGACGGCGCGCACGGCATCATCGCCTGGGCGCTGGCAACCCTGATCGGCGCGGCGCTGCTCGCCTTCGGCGTGTACGGCGCGGGCAACGTCGCCGCGCGCGCGGCCTCGGTCGCGGCGCCGGCCGTCGCGACCGCTGCGCGCGCCGGCGGCGACACGCCTTATGCGATCACCGTCGACCGCATGTTCGGCCCCGGCGAGGAACTCGCCAGGCCCGGCGCCGAGACCGCGCGCCGGACCACCGCGCGCATCCTGACCGCGAGCGTCGCCGCCGGCCGCATGGCCGATGCCGACCGCGACTATCTCGCGAAGCTCGTGGCCGCGCGCTCCGGCATCGACGAAGCCGCCGCCAAGATGCGTGTCGAGCAGGCCTTTACCGAGAGCCAGGCGCTGGCCGCCAAGGCGCGCGACGCCGCGAACGCGGCGCGCAAGGCCGGCATCGTCTCGGCGTTCGCCATCGCGGCGTCGCTGCTGCTCGGCCTCGTTGCCGCGTGGTGGGCGGCCGACCGCGGCGGCCGCCACCGCGACGAGAACACCGTGTTCGGCTTCCTGCAGTTCCGCTGACGGCTACTCCGCCGGCTGCGGCGCCGGGGGCGCGGGCAGCGCTTCCGGCGCCGCGTCTTCCTCCGCGCGCTTGCGCGCGAGCAGCGAGTAGATCACCGGCAGCACGAACAGCGTGAACATCGTGCCGATCGTCATGCCGGCGGCGATGACGAGGCCAATGTCGAAACGGCTCTTGGCGCCGGCGCCCGAGGCCATCAGCAGCGGCACCATGCCGACGACCATCGCCGCCGTCGTCATCAGGATCGGGCGGAGCCGGATCGCGGCCGCCTTGACGATCGCCGTGCGGCGGTCGAGCCGTTCGCGCTCCTGCAGCTCGTTGGCGAACTCCACCATCAGGATGCCGTGCTTGCTGATCAGGCCGATCAGCGTGACGAGGCCCACCTGCGTGTAGATGTTCACCGTGGCGAGGCCGATGTTCATCGGGATGAGCGCGCCGCAGATCGAGAGCGGCACCGTCGTCAGGATGATCAGCGGGTCGCGGAAGCTTTCGAACTGCGCGGCGAGCACGAGGAAGATCACGATGATCGCGAAGCCGAACGCGAGCGCCAGCGTGGCGCCTTCCTGCTCGTATTGGCGGCTTTCGCCCTGGAAGTCGTAGGTGAAGCCCTCGGGGAAGATCTCCGCCGCCTTCTTCTTCAGGAAGTCGAGCGCCTCGCCGATCGAGCGGCCCGGATAGGGCACGGCCTGGATCGTGGCCGAATTGAGCTGCTGGAACGTGGTGAGCGCGTTGGGCTGCACCGATTGCGAGATCGTCGCCACGGTGGAGATCGGCACCAGCGTGCCCTTGGTGGTGCGCACGTAGACGCGGTCGATCATCTCGGGCGTGAGCCGGAAATCGCGCGGCGCCTGCGGGATCACCTGGTAGGAGCGGCCGTAGAGATTGAAGAAGTTCGTGAAATTGCCGCCGAACATCGTCGCCAGCGACTGGCCGATGCTCTGCATCGTGATGCCGAGCTCGTTGGCCTTGGCGTGATCGATCTTCACCTCGATCTGCGGGTTGTCGAACTTCAGATCCGAGAACGCGAAGAAGAACAGCCCGCTCTTGTAGAGCTCGCCCTGGAGCTGCTGGAGCACGCGCTCGAGCGTGCGGTAGTCCGCCGTCGTCTTGATCACGAACTGCACCGGCGGGCCGCTGCTGCCCGGCAAGGACGGCAATTCGATCGCGAAGATCTCGAGGCCGGGGATGCCCGCGACCTTGCCCTGCAGCTCCTGATACACTTGCGCCTGGCTGCGCTTCCTGTCGCCCCACGGCTTCAGCAGCATGCCGCCGAAGCCGCTGTTCACCGCGCCGGCCCCGTTGATCGCGAACGAGTTCGCGTATTCCGGGAAGCTCGTGAACACCTTGTTGAGCTCGTTCATGAACGATTCGAGATAGTCGAGATTCGCGTATTGCGGCGCCTTCACCTGCATGAAGATGACGCCCTGATCCTCCTTCGGCCCGAGCTCCTTGCGCGTTTCCTGATAGAGGAAGAAGCAGCTCGCCAGCACCGTGAACGCGACGATGAGGACGAGCGGCCGGTAATGCAGCACGCGGTCGAGCCGCCGCTCGTAGCCGTTGCGCAGGCGGGAGAAAATGCGGTCGACGAGTTCGGCGAACCGGCCCTGGTGCCCCGGCTTCAGGAGCTTCGAGCACATCATCGGCGACAGCGTGAGCGCCACGACGCCCGAGATGACGACCGAGGCCGCGAGCGTGAACGCGAATTCCCGGAATAGCGCGCCGGTGAGGCCGCCGACGAAGCCGATCGGCGCATAGACCGCGGCGAGCGTGATCGTCATCGAGATGACGGGCCCGGCGATGTCGCGCGCGCCGTGCAGCGCCGCCTGGAACGGCGTCTCGCCCTCCTCGATGTGGCGGTAGATGTTT
>CAZUYG010000170.1:0-7109 GCA_964624265.1 uncultured Candidatus Odyssella sp. | reverse complement strand
AACTGCTGCGCGGCGCGAGGCGTTCGCGAGGTCACGATGGGTACTTCCGGAGCGGCGGCCGCGCCCGGGGGATCGAATTGCGCCAGATTTTTCTCACTAACAACATGACAAAAAACATAAAAAAAGTATCCGACCCCTTTTATCTCTTTCTGAGCGGCCCGATCCCCCTGTACTTCAATGGCGAAACGCAACGAACTTCTTCCCCACTATCCGCGCTGCCGCGTCGGGTGCGCCGAGACAGCACCGTTTTGGTTTGAAGTCGCGCGGTCGACGGGCCAAAACCGGAATTGTCCCGTCGAACTTGCAGCGCCATGGCCATGAACCAAACTCCCCGACTCGATCTTGCGAAGCGTTCCCGCCTCAAGGCGCTGATCGCCGCCAAATCGGTGCTGTCCGGCGGCGAGTTCAAGCTCGCCTCGGGCGGCAAGAGCAGCGTCTTCTTCGATATGAAGATGACGCTCCTCGATCCCGAAGGGCTCAATCTCGTCGCCGATCTCATGCTGCAATTGCTGGAGCATGAGAAATTCGACGCCATCGGCGGCCTGGTTCTCGGTGCTTGCCCGATCGTCGATGCGGTCACGCTCAAAGCGTTTCCGGCGCGGCGCATCAGCGGCTTCTATGTCCGCAAAGAGCCCA
The DNA here is from genome assembly GCA_964624265.1 of uncultured Candidatus Odyssella sp. Taxonomy (GTDB): domain Bacteria; phylum Pseudomonadota; class Alphaproteobacteria; order Bin65; family Bin65; genus SBBV01. The sequence continues at coordinate 6,473 of CAZUYG010000170.1, read as the reverse complement.
AGGAGCGCGGGACCAACAAGATGATCGAGGGGCCGCTGGCGCCCGGAGCCGCCTGCGTCATGGTCGAAGACGTGACGACCCAGGGCAGCTCCGTCTTGAAGGCCGTTCAGGAGGCGCGCGCGATCGGCTGCACGGTGGCGACCGTCGTCACTTGCGTCGACCGCCAGCAGGGCGCGCGCGACCGATTGGCCGCGGAGGGGATTTCGCTAAAGCCGCTGTTTACGATGGAAGAATTCAAGTAGCTAAAATAACGATATAATTAGGAGCCAGGCCACGCCCATCGGCTTTTTTGGCCGCCCGCACGGCGCTGACCCACTGGCACTCCCGCGCCACTCGTGCGTTACTTGCACGTTGTTCGGGAGGGAAAGCATGTCGCAAGTGCTGATCACCTGCCCCGTAACGGGGCGCCCGGTCTACACCGGCCTCAACTACGAATGGCCCAGCTTCGAAAGCGCGGATCTTCCGACGCAGACGCTGAAATGCCCGCTCTGCGGCAAGACGCATGAATGGGCCAAGAACGACGCCTATCTCCGCGCCGACGGCGCCGGCTGATTCCCAGACCCGAAATCGCGCGCGCGGAGGCCTGGATACGGTTAACGGCCGTCTTCGGAAAATCGTAAAAATCCTTGAGAATCTTGGTAAAACCGTTGGCTCCGGCGCGCACTTGCGGTAGAGTGCGCGCATAAATCGTCGCGCATCGGGCAGGGGATGCCGTCATTGGTCGTCGCCATTGCGCCCGCCGCGCCGGAATGGATATCGCCGCGGTGACTGGCTCACGCACGTTTCAAACCTGCCGCGCCCTGCCGCTGATGGCGGCCGCCGGCTTCCTCCTGTTCGCGCTCGGCGCGTGCAGCGAAAATCGTCCGTTCGAGCGCGAAAGCGCGGGCGCGCAGACGAAGCTCGCCGTTCCTGCTTCGCTGACGCCCCCGATCACCGTACGCGGCATCGCGGGCGCGCCGGATGAATGGAAGCTTGCCGAACGCGTCGCCGAGGCGTTGCGCTCGCGCGACATACCCGCCAGCGCCGCGATGCGCAGCCGTTCGGCCTACGTGCTGAGAGGCGAAATGAAGCCCGGCGCGATGCGCAATGGGCGCAGCCGCGTCGAAGTCGTCTGGAATCTCTACGACGGCGAGGGCCGGAAGATCGGCGAGGTGACGCAAATGGCCGCCGTGCCCGGTGGCGCGTTCAAGTCACCGAATGAAGGCGTCGTGGCGGCCATGGCCGACGCCGCGGCCGAAAGCATCGCGCCGCTGGTGCCCTCGAGTTCGCTGCAGCTCGCCGACGGTACCGAAACCGGCGAACGCAAGCCCAATGATCGCGCGCGCATCGAAGACCGCGATCGCGTCACCGGCGTCGGCAAGATGCCGGCGACCAGCGGGGTTGCGCGGAACCTGCTCGCGCCGCCGAAACGCGACGTGAAAGCCGAAACCGGCACGGCACGGCCAGCGCCGCGCACGACGGCGGCGGTATCGAATTCGGCGGAGCCGAGAACGGCGCCGCCTGCCGCGGCGCGTAGGGCGGCGCCGCCCCCGGACGATAAGGCGATCACCGCCGTCGGCCGCTATCAGGGCGAAAGCGCGCTCTCGCGCAATCTGCTGCGTTCCAATCTCGATCCGGCAAAGCCGCTGCCGCAGCCGCAACGCGCGGCGCCGCCGCCTGTGCAGCCGGCACAGCGCGAAATTCCCGAAGCGGAAGAAAGCCTGAGCCTCAGCGCCGTGCCGGAACCCGCCGCCGACACGCGGCGCGCCCAGCCGCGCCTCGCGCCGCCGCAACATGCCGAAGCGCCCGCGCCGCGGGCCGACGTCGCGGAGCGCCCGCGCCAGATCGCCGAAAGTCCGGCGGCTCGCCGCGAAACGGCGGCGGATCGGCAGCCCGCCCCGGTGCAGTATGCGGAGCGTCCGTCTCGCGGCGGCTTCAACTATTGGATTCAGGTCGGCTCGCACAAAGACGAGGGCATTGCGCGCGCCGAGTGGCAGAAGATCCAGGGCGGGGCGCAGGCCGTTCTTGCGAATGCCGGCAATCGCATTCAGCGCGCGGATCTCGGCGCGCGCGGCATCTACTATCGCATCCAGGTGGGACCGTTCGCGTCTCAGGGAGAAGCCGGGCAGTTTTGCGCCCAGCTCCGGGCGCGCTCGATCGAATGTTTCCTGGCGCCGCCCGAGCGCGCCGCCGCATCGGTGCGGGCGCCCGAAGAGGCCCCGTCGAAGCCGGCGATGGCCGCGCCGCAGCCGAAGCCGGCAGCAAAGCCGTCCGAGCCGAAACCCGTCGCGAAGCCGGCCGACATGAAACCGGTGGCCAAGCCCGCCGCGCCGTCGCCGGTGGCGAAGCAGCAGGATACGAAGCCGCTCGCCAAGCCGGCGGATGCGAAACCCGCGCCGGCCGAAAAGCCGCGCGAAGCGGCGGCCATGCCGAAAAAGCCGGATGCCGAGGCGCCCGCGCTGCCGGAGCAGAAGCCCGAAGCGAAGCCGCCGCGCAATGCGAGCGCCGAAAAACCCGACGCGCCGCTCAGCACCGCGCCGGGCCTGCCCGGCGTGCTGGACTGACCGCACGCGCCGGCGCTTCGCCGATCCCGCGGACTCCCTGAAGCCGTATCGCCGCGCCGCTTGCGCGGCGGCGGCATTGGTGGTGTGACAAGCGCGCGGCGCCGTGACGCCGAGCAACCGGGTCTCTCCCCCACCTCATGCCCACCCGCCTTGCCGCGCTCGGCCTGTTCTCGCTGCTCGGCGCTTCGTTCGGCGTGAGCCAGTTCATTCGCACGGCTCCGGCGGTGCTGGCGCCGGAGCTGCGCCGCGAGCTCGGCCTCGCGCCAGAGGCCCTCGGCCTCGTCTTCGGGCTGTTCTTCGTGGCCTTCACGCTCGTGCACCTGCCGGTCGGCGCATTGCTCGACCGCTATGGGCCACGCCGCGTCATGGCGCTGATGCTGCTGCTCTCGGCCGCGGGAACGTTCGTCTTCGCGTCCGGCGAAAACACGGGCGTCCTCATTGCGGGCCAGGTTCTCTCCGGCCTCGGCAGTTCGGTGGCCTTCGTCGGCGGCCTTTCCGTGATCGCGCGCTGGTATCCGCGCGAGCGCTTCGGGCCGATGGCCTCGTGGCTCACCGCGGTCGGCGGCATCGGGCCGATCCTCTCCGGCACGCCGTTCGCGGCGCTGGTGGAGGCGATCGGATGGCGCGACTCCTGGCGCATCGGCGGCGCCGCGCTGGCGCTCGTGGGCCTGCTAATTCTTGTTTTCGTGCGCGACGCGCCGGCCGGTCGGCCGCGTTCCGCACCCGCGCCCGAGCGCCTGCGCGACACGTTCAAGGGCTTCGGTCCGATCCTCAGAACGCGTCAGGTGTGGGGCATCATCGCGCTCGCATTCTCGGCCTTCGCCGTGCAGATCGCGGTGCGCGGCCTCTGGGGCGGGCCCTATCTCGCCGACGTTCTCGGTTTCCCGGCGATCGCGCGCGGCAATCTTCTGCTCGCGATGAGCGTCGCCGGCACCCTCGGGGCGGTGGCGTTCGGCTGGCTCGAGCATCGCGGCGTGCCGCGCCTCGCCCTGATCCTCTATGGAACGCTCACGGTCATCGGCACCTACACGTTCCTCGCCCTGCTGCCGAACCAGGGCGATACGGCGACGGTGCTGCTGTTCGTGTTCGTCGGACTGTCGGGGCCCTACACGATCATGCTGCTCGCCCATGCGCGCGCGCTGTTTCCCGATCACCTCACCGGGCGCGCGATCACGACCGTCAACGTCGCCAATTTCTTCGGTGTCTCGGTGATGCAGATCGTGCCCGGCTGGATTCTGGGCGCGTTTCCCGAGGTGAACGGCCATCCGCCCGAGACGGCCTACCGCACGATGTTCGGCGTGCTCGCGGCAACGCTGGCCACGGCCCTGCTTGCCTTTCTCCGGTGGGGCGTGCGCGGCCGAAAGTGAAACTTCCGTCTCCCCGCATTGGCAGCGCCCTGTTAGGGTCGTTGCGCGCACCGAGGGGGAGGGCGGGGATGGCCTATTGGCTGGTGAAAGACGAGCCTGAAAGCTGGTCCTATCAGATGCATGCCAAGGAAGGCACGGCGTCGTGGGACGGCGTACGCAACTACCAGGCGGCCAACAACCTCCGCGCCATGCGCAAGGGCGATCGCGCGTTCTTCTACCACTCCGTCACCGAGAAACGTCTGGCCGGCGTGCTCGAGGTCGCGCGCGAGGCCTATCCCGACCCCACCGACAAAGAGAAGAAGAACTGGGTCGCCGTCGACTTCAAGGCCGTGATGCCCATCGACAAGCCGGTCACGCTCGAAGACATCAAGAAAGAGCCGCGCCTCAAGGAGCTGGCGCTCGTCCGCCACTCGCGCCTCTCGGTCATGCCGGTGAAGCCCGAGGAGTGGAAGCTGCTCTGCAAGATGGCCGGCATCGCGGCCTAGCGCCGCAACCGACGCGATCATTCGCGCGATCTCCGCGCGCTTCACTTCCGCCGCAAGTCCTCCAGGGGCCCGGCCGCGGCCGGCACGAGCCGTGCTGCAACGCAGCGCGCCGCGCTCCGGCGCATTTCGATATTTCTATGAAAAACTATTCTATGTGGTATTGTTTCGGCCGACGACCGCACGGGGCCGCGACGCACGTGCCCGGCGAAAATGCCGGAAGCACGCCGCGCCAGCGACAAGAACGCCCCGGCGCCAAGGGATGAAGCGTCTCAGGGAGGCCCAGCATGAAGCGCGCCAATGGCGAACCTGTCCGCGATCTCCGCGACTACGTCGAACTGCTCGACGGCCGCGGCGATCTTCTGACCGTCACCGACGAGATCGATCCGCTCGACGAGATGGGCGCGTTCATCGCCCGCGCCGACGCGACCGGCATGAACAAGGCGATCCTGTTCGAAAAGGCGAAGGGATCGGCGATCCCTGTGCTCGCGAACACGGTGGGTTCCACCTACAAGCGCATCGCCGAGGCTTTCGGCGTGTCCGAAGGCAACGCCGTCGCCGAAGCTGCGATGAAGATGGGGAAGATCATGATGGGCGGCACGGTGCCGCCGGTCATGGTCGATCCGGCCAAGGCGCCCTGCAGGGAGATCGTGCTCAAGGGCAACGAGGTCGATCTCGGATTGCTGCCGGTGCTGCGCCTCAATCCGGAAGATGGCGCAGGCCCGCGCTCGACCGAGGGCCGCTTCATCTCAAGCCTCGCCTGCTCGCAGCCCGGGCCGAACGCCCACAATCTTTCCTATCACCGCTTCGAGATTCAGGGCGCCAACCAGGGCACCGTCTGGGTGTTCCGCCTCACCGGCGACGCGCGCTCGATGGAAGAGGCGTGGGCCACCAAGATCGGCGAGCCCGAGGATCCCAAGAAGGGCAAGCCGTTCCCGATGGCATTCGTGTTCGGCGTGACGCCGGAGTTCCTGCTCACCGGCGCCAATCCCGGCATGCCGCCCAACTACAACGATTTCGCGTTCCTCGGCGGCCTCATGGGGCGGCCGGTCGAGCTCGTGAAGTGCGAGACGATCGACGTGGCCGTGCCGGCCAATGCCGAGATCGTCGTCGAAGGCATCATGCGGCCGTTCAACTGGGGCCTGCAGGGGAAATACGCCTCGTTCAACGGCTTCTACGACGAGCCGCGCAAGCGCCCGATCTTCGAGGTGACGGCGATCACGATGCGCAAGAATCCCATCTACCAGCATGTCCACATCGGCCAGCCGCTCAACGAGTGCAACAACATGGCGGCGTTCTTCCGCTCGGTGCGCGTGTTCCGCGACGTGCAGATGATCATGCCGAATCTCGTCGACGTGTTCGTCGATCCCTCGGCCGGCACCGGCTTCACGGTGCACATGTCGATCAAGAAGATGCGCGTCGGCGAGCCGCGCATGGCGATGATGCGCGCCTACACGGCGCTCGCCGGCTTCGCCAAGCACGTGTTCGTCTACGACCACGACATCGACATCCGCAATTCGCGCGAACGCGATTGGGCGCTCGCGCACCGCTTCATGGCCGATCGCGACCTGCTCGTGATCCCCAACGTCGTCGGCATGGTCATCGACCCGCTGGCGCAGGGAAAGATGGGCGGCAACGCCAAGCTCGGCGTCTACGACGGCAATCTCGAACTGCCGCTGAACGTGCGGCCGTTCATGGGCGTGGATTGCACCGTGCCGCTCGGGCTCAAGATGTTCGAGCGCGTCGTGAAGAAGCCCGCGGTCGAGGCGCGCATCGATCCGATCTGGAACAAGGTCAACGGGCACGCCCGCGCATGAGGCAGGATCTCCGCCGCTGGATCGCCGATACGGCCGGCGCCGGCGAACTGGCCGGCGTGCGCGGCGCGCACTGGCGGGTGGAGATCGGCGCGCTCACCGACCTTGCCGGCAAGCGGCCGGGCGCGCCCGCGCTGCTGTTCGACGCGATCCCCGGCCATGCGGAAGGTTTCCGCGTTCTCACCAATTCGCTCGGCACGCCCGGCCGCGTTGCGCGCGCCGCCGGCCTGCCCGAGGGGCTGGCGACGCTCGCGGTCGTCGATGCCT
>CAZUYG010000169.1:0-7115 GCA_964624265.1 uncultured Candidatus Odyssella sp. | reverse complement strand
GTCGGTGGAAGAAGCGGTGAAGGTCGGCGCCGAGGTCGGTTATCCCGTGCTGCTGCGCCCTTCCTACGTGCTCGGCGGCCGCGCGATGGAGATCGTCCACGACGAGGTCGGGCTCCTGCGCTACGTGCGCGAGGCGGTGAAGGTCTCCGGCACCAATCCCGTGCTCGTCGACGCCTACCTTCAGGACGCGATTGAAGTCGACGTCGACTGCCTCGCCGACAAGGATGGCGCGCGCGTCGCGGGCATCATGGAGCACATCGAGGAGGCCGGCATCCATTCCGGCGATTCGGCCTGCAGCCTGCCCCCCTATTCGCTCGATCCGGCGGTGGTGCGCGAGATCGAGCGGCAGACGGAGGTGCTTGCGCGCGCCCTGAATGTCGTCGGCCTCATGAACGTGCAGTATTCGGTGGTGGGCGGCCCGGGATACGTGGGCGAAGTGAACCCGCGCGCCGCGACCGGGTCCGTTCGAGCCCGTAGACCGTGCCGTCCTTCACCGCATACTGCACGTTATACGTGCTCGAACGGAACCGTTCGTGGCAAAAGCGACCGGCGTTCCGGTCGCGAAGATCGCGGCCCGCATCATGGCCGGCGAAAAGCTCGCGAGCTTCCCGCCGGCCCGAGCGGCGCGCGAAGCGCATGTCGCGGTGAAAGAGGCCGTGTTCCCGTTCAACCGTTTCCCCGGCGTGGACGTTCTGCTGGGGCCGGAGATGAAATCGACCGGCGAGGTGATGGGCATCGACCACGATTTCGGCCGCGCTTTCGCGAAGTCGCAGCTCGCCGCCGGCGTGAAACTGCCGCTCTCGGGCACGGTTTTCATCTCGGTGCGCGACCACGACAAGGAGCCGATGGTGGCCGTGGCCAGGAAGCTCGTCGCGATGGGCTTCAAGATCGTGGCAACGCGCGGCACGGCCGACGTCCTCAACGCCGCCGGCGCCGCCTCGGCAATCATCAACAAGGTGCTGGAGGGCCGCCCGCACATCGTCGATTCGATGAAGAGCGGCGACGTCCATCTCGTCTTCAACACGACCGAGGGCGCACTGGCCATCGCCGACAGCGCCAGCATCCGCCAGACCGCGCTGAGCGGCGATATTCCGTATTACACGACCGTCGCCGGCGCGCGCGCGGCGGTGGAGGCGATCGCGGCCCTGCAGGCCGGCGCCCTTGAAGTGGCTCCCCTGCAGTCTTACTTCCCGGCCTCGTTTTGAGGCATGGGCCCGCGGCGTGCCCCCAGGGGTTGCGCCGCCTCCCGCGGTCCGTAAGATACCTCATCCCGAAAAGAGCAGTTTCAGGACCACAGGCATGGACAAGCTGCCGATGACCTCCCGCGGTTTGAACCGCTTGCAGGAGGAATTGAAGACGTTGAAATCCGTCGAGCGCCCCTCGGTGATTCGCGCGCTCGAGGAAGCGCGCGCGCACGGCGATCTTTCCGAGAACGCGGAATATCACGCGGCCAAAGAACGCCAGGCGTTCATCGAAGGCCGCGTCGCCGAACTCGAGGACAAGATCGCGCGCGCCGAAGTCATCGACGTCTCCAAGCTTTCGGGCAGCGTCGTGCGCTTCGGCGCCACCGTGACGCTGGTGGACGAGGATACCGACGAAAAAGCGACCTATCAGATCGTCGGCGCCGACGAGGGCGATATCGCGAAAGGCTTGCTCTCCATCACCGCGCCGCTCGCGCGCGCGCTGATCGGCAAGACCAAGGGCGACAGCGTGGAAGTGAGCACGCCCGGCGGCTCGAAGGCCTACGAAATCACGCGCGTCGTCTACAAGTAGTCGCCGTTCCGGCGCGAACCCGCTGGCGGTCAGCCTCCCGCCGCTGCAAAAGCGCGGGAGGGGCCGCGCAGGCGCCGCCGCGCGGCGACGTTCACGGCGAGGTTGAGCTCGCTCGGGTGATAGGGCTTCGCAAGAATCGCGACCGGGCCCAGCGCCTCCATCCGGCGGCGGTCGGGGCCATCGGTGTATGCCGTGACGAATATGAGACGGGGCGCGCGCGCCTCCCTGATGCGCGCGGCGGCCTCGATGCCGTCCATCGCGCCGGTCAGGTTCACGTCCATGATCACGGTGTCGGGCACGAGGCGCCAGGCGAGTTCGACCGCCGCTTCGCCGCTGACCGCACGGCCAACCACGTCGCAGCCCATTTCCGTCAGGTCGGCCGCGAGCGCAAGGGCGATCAGCGCCTGGTCTTCGACCACCAGAACGCGCGGCTTCGGCGCAGCGGAGTCTTGGCTGCCCGGGGCATCCGAAATGCCCGTCGGCGCGGACGAGGGATTGTGCCTGTGCATTTCGACAAACTCCGAACCACGGCACGCCTCGCGCGCCCACAGCTCCTCTCGAAATTAACAACGAACGGTTCAAGCCCGGGTTCGGCTTTCTTCAGCCGCGCCCGATCCATGAAACCGCATGAAAATTAAGGGTCCGGGAGCCCGGATGGTCGATTCCGGGTTTAGCCGCGCGGTTTAATCCGCGTTAAGCGCGGCGGCGGCCTAATCCTCGGCGGCGATCGGCACGCCGGGCAGCTTCTTGTCGGTCCGGATGACCTGGATCGTCTGCACCGTGACGACGTGCGGCGACGAGGTGAGCTTCGTCGTCATCTCGTTCTCGTGCGCCGTGTTGCGGCAGACGATCTTCAGCAGGAAATCGCCCGCGCCGCGCACCATGTGGCACTCGCGCACTTCGGGCCATTCGCGCATCTTGGCCTCGAACGCGGTGAGCACGGCTTCGGCCTGGCTGTCGAGCCCGACCAGCGCGAAGACCAGCACTTCGTAGCCGAGCCGTTCGGCATCGACATCGGCATGGTAGCCCCTGATGATGCCCGCATCCTCGAGCGCCCGCACGCGGCGCAGGCAGGGCGGCGCCGAAATCTGCGCACGCTTCGCCAGATCGACATTGGTCATGCGGCCGTTGTCCTGCAGGTCGCGCAGGATGCGGCGATCGACCTTGTCGAGCTTGATGCGGCGGCTCGAGCCGTTGTCGTCGTCCTTGGGGCTCATCGGGCCAATCTGTCGAGAGAACCGCGACCGAATGCGCATATTCGGCAGGTTTGTTGCCGCGCTATATGCGTTTCGCGAAATAAAATTTCAAGAGAATTGGCGCTCTGGTTATGGATAAGGCGGTCTGCTGGGTCGTGACCGAAGGCTATGTCGGCCTCGAAAACCAGGCGCTGGGCGTGGCCGAGGCGCTTGGGCTCACGCCGTCAATGCGGACTGTGGCTGCGCGGCAGCCTTGGCGCAGCCTGCCGCCGCGGCTCTGGATCAACCGTGTCGGCCTTCGCGCGCTCGAGGGCGCGATGGCGCCGCCTTGGCCGGACGTGATCGTGAGCTGCGGCGGCCAAGCCGCCCTTGCCGCCTATCTCGTGCGCCGCGCCAGCGGCGGACGCACATTCACGGTTCACATCCAGAAGCCGGCTTTGCCGGCGCGCGAATTCGACGTGCTCGTGGTGCCGAAGCACGACGGCCTTACCGGCCCCAACGTGATCGCCACCGAAGGCGCCGTGCATCGCGTGACGCACGAAAAGCTCGCCACGGCCGCCGCGGCGCTCGCGGCCCGCTACGAACGTCTCGGGATGCCGCGCGTTGCCGTTCTGATCGGCGGCAGCAACAACCGCTACCGCCTGACGCCCGAGCGGATGCGGACCCTGGCCGGCCAGCTCGCCGCGCTCGCCCGGGGCGGCGCCGGACTGATGATCACGCCCTCGCGCCGCACGGAACCCGAGGCCGCGCGTATCCTCGCCGAGACGCTCGCGGGCACCGGCGCCGAAATCTGGGACGGCAAAGGCGACAACCCCTACTTCGGCATGCTCGGACTCGCCGACGCGATCCTCGTGACGCGCGATTCGGTCTCGATGACCTCGGAGGCCGTGTTCACCGGCAAGCCCGTCCACGTGATCGACCTCGACGGCAGTTCGCGCCGCATCGAGCTGTTCCACGCGCACATGCAGCACCAGGGCTACACGCGCCGCTTCACGGGCACGCTCGAGCGCTGGACCTACACGCCGCCCGACGACACCGCGATGGCCGCCGCGCGCATCAGGCCGTTGCTCGAAGCGCGCCTTCACGGCGCGCGCGTGGAGCTGCCGGCACGGTGAAGGTTCAGTCCAGCGTCTGCCGGTAACGCTTCATCGCGATGAAGGTGACGACGGAGAGAATCGCCATCAGCGCGAGCAGTTCGCCGGCAATCTCGGTCACGCCGTTGCCCTTCAGCAGAATGCCGCGGACGATGCGCAGGAAATGCGTGAGCGGAAAGGCCTCGCCGAACGTCTGCGCCCAGTCCGGCATGCCGCGAAACGGGAACATGAAGCCCGACAGCAGCAGCGACGGCAGGAAGAAGAAGAACGACATCTGCATCGCCTGTAGCTGGCTCTGCGCCACGGTCGAGATCGTGAAGCCGATGCAGAGGTTCACCGCGATGAAGACGACGAGCGCGCCCAGCAGTAGCCACAGGCTGCCGATCAGCGGCACCGAGAACAGCGCCCAGGCCGCGCCGAGGATCAGCACCACCTGGATGTAGCCGACGGCGATGTAGGGCACGATCTTGCCGAGCATCACCTCGCCGGGCCGGGCCGGCGTCGCCAGCAGGGCCTCGATCGTGCCGCGCTCGCGCTCGCGGGTCATCGCCATCGCGGTCATCACCACCATCGTCATGGTGAGCACGACGCCCATGAGACCGGGCACCACGTTGTATTGCGTGATGCCTTCGGGGTTGTAGCGCCGGTGGATGACGAGATCGATCGGATCGGTGCCCGGCTTGAGGCTGGCAAGCGCGCCGACGAGCTCGCGGTCGAAGGCCGTGCGCGCCGCATTGGTGAGCGCAGCGATTGCATTGCTGGTGGCCGCCGGATCGGTGGCGTCGGCCTCGATCAATATCTGCGGCCGCCGACCCTGCATCAGTTCCCGCGCGAATCCCGCCGGGATGTTGATGACGAACTGCACCTCGCCGCGCTCGATAAGACGCTCGGCTTCGGCCTCGCTGCCGGTGTCGCCCTTGATCGCGAAATAGCCCGAGTTCTTGAGCGAGACCACGAACGCGCGCGCGAACGCACTGTTGTCGGCGGAGCGGACGACGGCGGGCAGCGCCTTGGGATCGCTGTTGATCGCGAAGCCGAACAGGATGAGCTGCATGATCGGGATGCCGATGATCATCGCGAAGGTCAGGCGATCGCGCCGCATCTGCACGAATTCCTTGACCATGATCGCGACGAAGCGGCCGAACGAGAAGCCGTTCATGGCTGCTCCTTCTGGCTCCGCGCCATGAGCTGGATGAACACGTCTTCGAGGCTCGGCGCGGAGCGCTGCCAGCGCCAGCGCGCGTCCGCGCGATGCGGCGCGATCGCGCGCTCCAGCGCCGCTTCGTCCATCGCGCTCACGTGGAGGGCGGTGCCGAACGCGGCGACCATGTCGATGCCGGGCGCCTGGCGCAGCCGCTCGGCGAGCACGCCGAGCCCATCGCCATCGACCGACCACGTCGCCCGGCCCGAACGCGCGATGACTTCGGCGACCCGGCCGCGCGCGATCAGCTTGCCGTAGGCGATGTACGCGATCTCGTGGCAGCGCTCCGCCTCGTCCATGTAGTGCGTGCTGACGAGCACGGTGAGCCCCTGCGCCGCGAGCCGGTGGATCTCGTCCCAGAATTCGCGCCGCGCCTTGGGGTCGACGCCGGCCGTAGGCTCGTCGAGCAGCAGCAGCTCGGGCTCGTGCAGGATGCAGGCGGCGAGCGCGAGGCGCTGCTTCCAGCCGCCCGAGAGCGTCCCGGCGAGCTGCTTCTGCCGCGAGACGAGGCCCAATTGCGCGAGGGCGCTCTCGACCCGCTCGGCGCGCCGGTCCATGCCGTAGACGCGCGCCACGAATTCGAGATTCTCGCGGATCGAGAGGTCTTCGTAGAGGCTGAATTTCTGCGTCATGTAGCCGACGCGCCGCTTGATCGCCGCCTGCTCGCCGCGGATATCGTAGCCGAGGCAGGTGCCGCGGCCTTCGTCGGGCGTGAGCAGGCCGCACAGCATGCGGATCGTCGTCGTCTTGCCGCTGCCGTTCGGTCCGAGGAAGCCGAACACCTGACCGCGGCGGACGTCGATCGACACGTTTTCGACGACGCGCTTCGCGCCGAAGCTCTTCGAGAGGCCCTCGACGGCGATCACCCGGCCGTTACCCGGCGGGCCAGACCCCGCGGCTTGCGCGGCGGCGTTCATTGGGGCCGCTCCGCCTGCGCCGCGCGGCCCGGTTCGGCATCGCGAAACGCCTTCTCGACGTCGGCGGGCTGCCCCGGCTTGAGCCGCACCGGCGCATCGACCGGCAGCGCCTCGACCATGTAGACCAGCTTCTCGCGGCTGCCGACGCTGTAGATCACCGGCGGCGTGTATTCTGCGCGCGGCGACACATAGACGATTCGCGCGTGCAGGCCCGCGGGACAGCCGTCGCAGCGGAAGGACAGGGTCCGCCCGACCTGCGCGCCTGCCAGCGCCTGTTCGGGAACGAAAAGGCGCAGCTTGATGCGGTCGGGCGGCAGCAGCGAGACGACCGCCGTGCCGGCGTTGAGGAAATCGCCCGGCAGCGCCATCGTGTCCTCGACCAGCGCGTCGACCGGTGCCTTCGGCGCCATCTCGGCGAGCCGCCGCTCGGCCTTCACCAGAGCGGCCTTCGCCTGCTCGTGAGCGTTGCGCGCGGCATCGAGCTTTTCGGCCGAGGTGGCGCGAGTCGCGATCAGCTCCTGCTGGCGCTTGTACTGAGCCTCGGCGAAGCGCAGCGCGGCGGCGGCCTCGTCGCGCGCGGCGGCGTCCGCCGTGGTGTCGAACGCGAACAGCGGATCGCCGGCGCGCACGGTCTGTCCGCGCCGCACGGCGAGCGAGGCGAGCGTGCCCGCGACCGGCGCGGCGACGCGGATCGATTCGCCCTCGACATAGCCCTGATAGAAGCCGGGCCCTTCGGGCGCGCGCAGCGCGGTATAGGCATAGGCGCCGCCACCGGCGACGGCGACCACGAGGGCGATGCGGAGAACCCTAGCTCTTGCGCTCATGTTTCGCCTCCTTGCGCGCCGTGTCGGGCGCGAGCGCCCGCAGCAGCGAATTCGCGTGTTCGTTCAGCACCGCGTCGAGCGGCAGCGGCGGAATGCCGGCCTTCTCGAAG
>CAZUYG010000168.1:6226-7115 GCA_964624265.1 uncultured Candidatus Odyssella sp. | reverse complement strand
CGTCACACCCGTTCATCTTTGATATATTTAACGTCGTCGCTGCGGTTGGAGAGGACCGCGGCGGCCCGCGGGGGGTCGCCTCGACCAAATGCCTGCGACGTCTCGCTTTTTTTGAAGAGTGGGCGAGTTTCGGGCCAGCGTGGAGGGGACCATGCCGGCACTATCAGCTACGCAAGCGGCCGCCATTCGGGCCTGTGTCGCGTTGCTCGAAGCATTCGATCCGGACCGGTCGGCCGCGGAGTGCCGCGCATTGCTGCGGACGGCCCTCGAATGCGCGATGGACGCCACCGCAATTCCGAAGGCGGAACGCCCCGATCCGGGCGAACTCATCGCGTCCTTCGAACTGCGCCGAGGGGAGGAATCATGACGGATGCCACACGCTTCGTGTCGATGAGCGCGCGCGCGCTGATCGATTGGTTCGGCATCAATGCCGCCGCGGTGGCCGGCGATCGCGCCAGCAACAAGCTGAGCCATGGCGATACGGAAGGCGCGCGGATCTGGCTCGCGGTGCGCAACGAGATCGAGCGCCGTCAGTCACTCGAATACGTCGCGCTTCGCGCCTAGCCGAAATCCCCGCCAGCCGGTTGCGGCGGCGCGCGCAGAGCTCTGCGCCCGGCAGAAATCGCGGTTAACGCGCGAAATTCTGATATTTTACCATCTTTTCAATCGTATAAGGATTGGTAATATTATATAGGCGATGGCGTTTTCGCACCCAATGGCGCCGAGGCGGACATTTGACGAGTCTCGAAGAAGACTTCTGGGCCGCGCAGGGCCGTTCGCTGCTCCTCGCGATGAAGCCGAGGCTTGGCCTGGGAGTGGCCTATAGCGCGTTTCGTTTCGCCGCCGAAACGGCGGATCGCGCCGAACGACTGCATTCGGCCGCGTGGGA
>CAZUYG010000168.1:0-6216 GCA_964624265.1 uncultured Candidatus Odyssella sp. | reverse complement strand
TTTTGGCCGTGCGGTCGTGGTCGCCCTGTCGTTTCCCGGTCCCAAATCCACGGAGTCTCTGGATGCCGGCGATGACAATGCCCTTGGGCCGTTCGGCTACGACGCCGCCGCACCTCGAGGCGGCAAGGCTCTGGCGCAATGTGCCGTGGGGCCGGACCTGGAGCCGCATGCGCAGCGGATCGCCGTCAAATTGGAGCTTTTGGCCGATGCCGGGCGCGCCGGCGGCGATCTCTCGGCCGCGGCCGTGTCGATGATCGCGGCGAGCCTATCGAACGAATTCCGGGATCTGCTGCAAGCGATCGAACGGCGGCCGCCTTTGGGCGGCGCGACGCAGAAGCGGCTCGATCCATGACGGCGGCGGTCTCGAGAGCGCCGAGACGCGCGCCGGTAGCGACCGTGACCGGCGCCGAGATCCGGGCCGCACGCGCCTTGCTGAAGCTGTCGCAAAAAGATCTGTCGCGGCTCTCGAGCGTCTCCTGCCTCACCATCGTTCGTATTGAAGCCGCCGATGGCCCGGTCCGGCGCCGCGCCAAGCTGGTCGGCTCGATCGTTTCCGTCTTGTCGCGAAGGGGCGTCGAGTTCCTGTCGGCCCACCGTCTCGGAGTCGGGGTGCGGCTGAAGCCGCGGCGCGTGCCGTCGCGATCCGGGAAAGCCGGGCTTCGCTTGCATTCGCCCCGCCGGGTGTGATCGTCCTCACTGTGCGCGCGGGCCGGGCGGGCTAAGCCCTCGCCCGACACCCCACAGGAATCCCCGCCATGAACCGTCCGCTCTCCGCCGCCCTCGTTTTCGCCGCCGCTCTTGCCGCGTTGCCGCAGATCGCCGCCGCGCAAACCGATTTCGCCACCGTCGGAAAGATCGCCTGCGTGCCCGACAAGGTCACGCGCTGCTCCGAACCGGGCAAATGCACGACGCGCGACGCGAGCCCCGGCGACAAGGCGCAGGTGCTGATCATCGATTTCGCCGGCAAGCAGGTGTCGATGAAGCGCGGCGACCAATCGCGCGAGGTCGGCAAGGTGGCGGAAGACACGGTGGACGGCAGCGTGCGCAAGATCGTGATGAAAGAGGGCGAAGGACCAAACGGCCGCACCGCCCGCATGACGCTCGGCAAGGACGGCAAGCTTTCGATCGATTTCGGCGGCGCCGGCAATAAGGCCGAAGCCACCTGCATCGCCGCTTCCTAGGCCGAGCGCCGCGCCGCCCCCGGAACCGGCAAGCCAGGCCGGTTCCACGCGTCCCCTTCCTTTCTTTCGGAGATTTCCCCCGTGAGTCCTGCTTCGCGTCTTTTCGCCGGCCTGGCGCTCGCCGCGGCCGCATCCTCGCCCGCGTTCGCGCAGGCCGATTTCCGGAAGGCGCCCAAAGTGGCGTGCGCGCCCGACAGCGTCACGCGCTGCGCGAACGGCCAGTGCACGACGCGCGCCGCGACGCCGCGCGACAAGTCCGACGTTCTCGTCATCGACTTCGCCGCGAAAAAAGTGTCGATCCGCCGCGGCGGCGAGGCGAAGCCGTTTGCCGACATCGTCGAAGACGCGGAAGACGGCGACCAGCGCCGCTTCGTGCTCGGCGAGCCGGGCAAGGCCAATGGCGAGCGCGTCAGGGCCTCGCTGTCGAGGAGCGGCCGGCTCACGCTCGTGATCGGCACGGACGGCAGCAAGGGCGAGGCGACCTGCACCATCGAGTCGTAGAACCGGCGGCGGCCGGGACCAAGCGCGCTCGGCAGCGAGGCCCTGCGCCGTCGGGGGTGGACATGGCGGCTCCGGCGCCGCAAATGAAGGGCAGCGCACTCACGAGAGCCGATCACGTCCATGCCTTTCGTTACCGCCGGCGGCCGCCGCCTCGAATATGAATGGGTCGGCGATAGCGGCCGCGCCGCGAACGAGCCCGCCGTCGTCATGCTGCACGAAGGCCTGGGCTCGGTGGCGCTGTGGCGTGACTTCCCGGCCGCCGTCGCCGAGGCCACCAAGCTCCCGGTGCTCGTCTACAGCCGCTGGGGCTACGGCAAGTCCGAGCCGATCGCGCACGGACCGCGCCCGCCGGATTACATGACGCCCGAAGGCCGCGAGGCGCTGCCGGAGCTTCTGGCGAAACTCGGCGTCGCGCGCCCGATCCTGCTGGGGCACAGCGACGGCGGGTCGATCGCCCTGATCCACGCGGGGAGCGGCGTGGCGCCGCGGCCGCTCGGGGTCATCACGATGGCCGCGCACGTCTTCGTGGAGACAGTGTCCACGATCAGCATCGCCAAGGCGCGCGTCGCCTACGAGGAGAGCGATCTGCGCGCCAAACTGGCGCGCTTCCACGACGACGTCGACGGCGCGTTCTACAGCTGGAACTGCACGTGGCTGCTGCCGGCCTTCATCCGCGGCTTCAACATCGAAGACGACGTGACCCGAATCCGCTGCCCGATCACGGCGATCCAGGGCGAGGACGACGAATACGGCACCGTGAAGCAGCTCGACTCGATCCGCGCGAAAAGCGGCGGTCGCGCCGAGATCGTCCTGATCCCGAAGTGCCGGCACTCCCCCCACCGTGACCAGAAAGACGCCACGCTCGCGGCGATCGTCCGCCACGTCGCGCGCGCGCGCGCCGGGGCCACGCCGTGAAGGGCTTCGTCGAAGCGGGGGGGCACCGCCTCGAATACGAGTGGACCGGCCTCGGCGCGGCCGATGCGCCGGTCGTCGTGCTGCTGCATCAGGGCCTCGGCTCGATGGGCCTCTGGCGCGATTTTCCCCGGCACGTGCACGAGGCGACGGGCCTTCGCGTGCTCGCCTACAGCCGCTGGGGCTATGGCCGGTCCGATCCGTTGAAATCGTTCCCGCGTTCCGCGCGCTGGATGCACGAGGGTGCGGAAGAATTGGCGGCGCTGCTCGCGGCGCTCGGGGTCGCGCGTCCGGTGCTGTTCGGCCACAGCGACGGCGCCACGATCGCGCTGCTCCATGCCGCGCATCGGCTGGCGCCCCCGGCGCTCGCGGTGCTGGCGATGGCACCGCATGTGTTTCTCGAGCGCGAGGGAATCGTGAGCATGGCCAAGGCGCGCGCCGCCTACGAAGAGGGCGAATTGCGTCAGAAGCTCGCGCGCTTCCACGCCGACGTCGACAGCGCATTCTACGGCTGGAACGTCACGTGGCTTATGCCGTCGATGCGCGGATGGAACGTGGAGCAAGAGCTCGCCGGCATCGCGTGCCCGGTCATGCTCGTGCAGGGCGTGTCCGACGAATACGGCACGCCCGCGCAGCTCGACTCGATCAAGGCGCGCGCCGGGGGCGGGGCCGAAATTGCGCTGCTCGAGAATTGCGGCCACTCGCCGCACATCGATCAGCGCGCCGCGGTGCTCGGCGCCTTGAAGCGGCTGCTTGCAAAGGTCAAGGTCACGGCATGAACGCACTCGTCTTTCCGTTTCGCGACGCCGCCGGCCAGCCCGGCCCGGGGCAGACGCTCGAGGTCGCCCCCGGCATCCACTGGCTGCGCATGCCGCTGCCCTACCGGCTCGACCACATCAATCTCTGGCTTCTGGAAGACGGCGAAGGCTGGGTCATCGTCGACACCTGCATCCGCAGCAAGCGCACCAAGACGATCTGGCGCGACGTCGCCAAGGCGATGCGCATCGGCCGCGACTACGACCGCCCGGTCACGCGCCTCGTCTGCACGCATTTCCACCCCGACCACATGGGCCTCGCCGGCTGGATCGTGCGCGAATACGAGACCCAGCTTTGGACGACGCGCGCCGAATGGCTGTTCGGCCGCATGCTGTGGCTCGATGCCGAAGGCGAAGGCCAGCGCGACATCGCCAGGCACTACGCGCATCACGGGCTCGATGCGCCGCGCGTGGCCGATGTGGCGCAGCGCGGCAACACCTACCGCATGGTGGTGGGGGAACCGCCGCGGTCGTTCAACCGGCTCGAGCACGGCGACACGATGACGATCGGCGGCCGCGCTTGGACCGTCATCGTCGGCCTCGGCCATGCGCCCGAGCAGGCCTGCCTGCATTGCCCGGAGGCCGGCGTGCTGATCGCCGGCGACCAGATCCTGCCGCGCATCACGCCGAATATCGGCGTATGGGCGACGGAACCGCTTGCCGACCCGCTCGCGGACTACCTCTCGTCGCTCGATCGCTTCCGCGGCCTGCCGGAAGACACGCTCGTGCTGCCTTCGCACGGCTTTCCGTTCACCGGCCTGCATCTTCGGCTCGACCAGCTCCAGGGCCATCACGAAGAACGCCTCGATACGCTCGAAAAGGCGCTCTCGCGCGAGGGCAAGACGACCGTGGAGCTCTTGCCTGCGCTGTTCCGGCCCGATCTCGACAATTTCCAGATCGGTTTCGCGCTCGGCGAAACGCTCGCGCATCTCGCCTGCCTCGAAGGCCGCGGCCGCGCCGCGCGCGCGGCGAAGGACGGCGTCGTGCGGTTCCGGGCGGCGTGAAGCCGCACGTCGCGTCGCTCCGTTCAGCCGTCCTCGCGTTCCGGTGCGCGCAGCATCCTGTCGCCGAACATATTCGACCATTGTTCGGCCGTGAGCGTCATGCGCCGTTTGAGATAGGCCGTCGGGACGCCGGTTGCCGGCGACTGGACCGCGGCCGCCACGGCGGGGCGGGCCTTGATCGCATCCGACCAGCGCAGGATCGCGGGAAACTCCGCGAGGCTCATGTCGTAGTTGCCGATGTTCTGGACCCAGGGCCAGCAGGCGATGTCGGCGATCGAATATTCTTCGGCAAGATAGGGCGCTTCGCGCAGCCGGCCGTCGAGCACGGTCAGCAGCCGCCGGGCCTCGCGGGTGTAGCGCGCCACGCCGTAATCCTGCCCCTCGGGCGCATAGCGCACGAAATGCGCCGCCTGGCCCAGCATCGGCCCGAGCCCGGCGACCTGCCAGGTCAGCCACTGCAGCGCGAGGAACTGTCGCCGGAAGTCCGCCGGCAGCAGCGCGCCGGATTTGCGCGCGAGGTAGAGCAGGATCGCGCCGGATTCGAACACCGGAAACGGGGCGCCCTTGTCTTCCGGATCGAGATCGACGATGGCCGGAAGTTTGTGATTCGGATTGATCCGTTTGAATGCCGGCTTCAGGTGATCGCCGGCGAAGATGTCGTAGGTCACGAGGCGATACGGCAGGCCCGTTTCCGCGAGCATGATCGCGATCTTGAGCCCGTTCGGCGTGCGCACGTAATGAAGCTCGATCATCCGCGGCTCCGCGAAATGGCGTGCGCGCCCGCCGCGTTGCGCGCATTGTTTCTCGCGCGCAACGCGACGTGCGGGTGGTCAGTCACCGTAAGCGTCGGAGACGCACTTCTTGGTGAAGCTCGCCTTCGCGGCGCCGGCGAGTTTCTTTTCCGCCGCTTCGGCGCCGCAGGCCTTCTCCGCATCGGCCTTGCACTTGCCGAGGAAGCTCGTCTTGGCCGCGCCGGCCAGTTTCTTGTCGTCCGCCTGGTCCTTGCACGACATGCCTTCGACGGCGTCGGTCACGCATTTCTTGGTGAAACTGGCTTTCGCGGCGCCGGCGAGCTTTTTCTCGGCCGCTTTTGCGTCGCAGGCTTTTCCCGCGTCCGCCTCGCACCGCTTCATGAAACTCGTGAGCGCGGCGCCGGCGAGTTTCTTGCCCGCCGCTTCGGACTTGCACGACGCGGTTTCGGCGTGGGCCGTGCCCGCGGCGAAACAAAACGCGAGTGCGATGGCAAGGCGTATCATGGCGTCCTCCTCAAAGTTCGTCGTTCGCGCGGCGATTCCCGCGTTCGCGGCCGATTCTAGCGGATCGCGCGGCGTGCTTGCGAGAGCCTAGCTCCTCCGGCCTATGCGACGAATGCATTCACTTGAGCTAACCTTAGCCTCCTGTTAACCGTCCTTAGCGACCCTGATCGCCTCGCAGGGAAGCCGTATGGAAACGCGCCTTCAGGGCCTGGCAGACGCCTCGGCCCGTATTTTCGCCGCCCAGTCGCTGAAAGAAGCGCTGCGTCTCATCACCGAGGCGGCGCGCGACCTCGTGGGCGCGCATCAGGCGGTGACGAGCCTCACCGTGGGTTCGGACTGGGCGCAGGCGATCCAGTGCGTGCTGCTGTCCGACAAATACGCGGCGTGGCGCGCCTACGAGGAAGTTCCCACCGGCAAAGGCATCTACGCCCGCATCTGCGCCGACAACCGGCCGATGCGCCTCACCCAGGCCGAACTCACGGCGCATTCCGCATGGCGCGGCTTCGGCGCGGCGAAAGACCGCCATCCGCCGATGCGCGGCTGGCTC
>CAZUYG010000167.1:0-7122 GCA_964624265.1 uncultured Candidatus Odyssella sp. | reverse complement strand
ATCGGAAAGCTGGAGCTTCGACGGCGTGTTCGGCCGCTACGACCGCGCCCAGCTGCAGCGCGGTCTCAAGGTCTATACGACCGTGTGCGCCAGCTGCCACAGCCTGCGCCAGGTCTACTACCGCAACCTCGTCGAGGTCGGGCTCACGCCGTCCGAGGCGAAGGCGGTTGCCGCTCAGAAAGAAGTCGACGAAATCGGCGACGACGGCCAGGCCAAGAAGCGCAAGGCCGATCTGAAGGATCGTTTCGTTTCGCCGTTCCCGAACGTGCAGGCGGCCGCGACGGCGAACGGCGGCAAGGCGCCGCCCGACCTTTCGCTGATCGTGAAGGCGCGCGAGGGCGGCGCGAACTACATCAATTCGCTGCTCACCGGCTACGCCGCGCCGCCCACCGACTGGAAGGACGACGACGGCAAGCCGAAGAAGCTCGAGACGGGCCAGAACTACAACAAGTACTTCCCCGGCCACGTCATCGCGATGGCGCCGCCGCTGACGGCGGACACCACGGTGGAATATCCGAAGGATGGCCCGAAGCCCACGCCCGAGCAGATGGCCAAGGACGTAACGGCATTCCTCGCCTGGGCGGCGGAGCCCTCGATGGAAGACCGGAAGCGCACCGGCATCAAGGTGATGCTGTTCCTGCTGATCTTCGTCGGCGTGTTCTTCGTGATCTACCGCCGCGTCTGGCGCGACGCCCACTGAGCGGAGCAAACGCGCTCGAAACGCCAAGGGCCGCCCGCAAGGGCGGCCCTTTTGCTTTGCCGGCGCCCGCGTCTGCCGACCGAACGCGGCCGACCGCTCGCCGTGTCTGACGGCGCCGCGGCTAGAGGCAGCGCCCCGCCTTGACCATCTTGTCGAGCTGCGCGCGGCCGAGCTGAACCTGATCGGGATGGCGATAGAACTCGCAGACTTTGCCGCCCACGGAAACCGAGCCCCAAATCGTGTTGGGCTTGCGCTCCGGGCGCGGCGCTTCCTCGTCGAAACCGACGCCGCGCGTTACCGTGACGCCGCCCGGGCGCCGCAGGGTGCCCTCCACGCAAATCGGGCTGTCGACCGCCATGCGGTCGCCGGCCGCCGCGCGGCAGGTCTTGGCGCGCCAGGCAACCGGCGCGGTGCCGAAAAGCTTCTTCATCCAGGTCTCGACCGTGAAGCCGCGCAGCTCTTCCATCACCTCGAAATCGACCAGCTTGATCGCCTTCGCAGCCGCGATCAGCGCCGCCGGCGCGGGCCGCTTGCCCTCTGCCAGACCGGGTGCCGTGGCCGCTGCCAGCATCATCAGCGTCGCCGCGGCGGCACGCAGAGCATGAGTCCCCTTCAGCATCGATTTCCCCCTTCCCCGGAGCGCGAAACTCCGCGCGGAATTCAGTGCCGGCTTCCGCTCATCCGCGCCTGGCCGTTCACATAAAGGCGGCCGCCGCCGGTGACGCGGCCATGGCCGTTCTGCCTGGCGAGGCCGTTGCCAAGCGCGCGGCCATTGCCGTGAGCGTTGGCGAGCAGGCCCTTCACGCCGCCATTGCCGCGCACATAGATCTCGAAGCCCATTTCCTTGTGGGCGCCCGGCATCAGGCGGAGGATGTTCGCGGCGCAGCGGTGGATGCGCTCGAGTGCCGTGCCTTCCTCGTCGTTGAGATATTGCTGCCAGAAAAACATGTCGAGGGCGGAGGAATCGATCCAGTCGATGACCTTCGAATACCCGGCGACCCACCAGAGGCCCGGTTCGCCCTCGCCGTGCCGGCGCAGCAGATTGAACGCGTGGCGCTCGTCGAGAAACCAGCACGCGCCGAAATGCACGCCGTCGAGGCTGCCGGTTTCGTCGGCGAGGCGGCGCGTGAGCGTGCGGAAGATCACGCGCTTGTCGATGAGATTGCCGTTCGACGCGCGGATGCCGTCCTTGATTCCGTGCGCGGCGATGTAGAGCGCGCGAATGCCGCGCGTCTGCCGCAGGCGCGAGACGATTTCTTTGAACGCGTGCTCGTCGTTGACCATCTCGTAGTGATAACCATGCGTATCACCGTACGAGAGATCGCTGATCAGATCGAAAATGCTGCGGATCGAATAATTGCGCTTCCGCTCCCAGCGGCTTTCGACGACGGCAAGCTCGTATTTCGGCATGGCTTGCGGCTCCTGTCGTCGCGCGCGTCTAACCGGTCGATCTCGGGGCGGAGCCCGTATCTAGCCCGAATAGCGAATCGTTCCAAGGGCTTAATCGCCTCAAATCACTCACGAAACCTCCAGCATTCGCGACGTCCAAACGATTGAATAATATAGTCCTGTCTAAATCATGAGGCGATTGCGATACCGATGAGCAGGCCTTTTTGTTGCCCCCGCAAGCCTTTATCCACCGTGTCCACAATTTCGCGGCGACGGCTATCGTCAAACCCGCCGCTGCCTGCGATAAGCACAGGGCACCCCTGCGTATCCCAGCTTTCATATTGCAGCGCAACATGAGCGAGACCATGACCCCGCCGGTCATCGGCGTGATCGGCGGCTCCGGCATCTATGAGATCGACGGCCTCGAGAACCGCCGCTGGGTGACCCAGGCCTCGAGCTTCGGCGACCCATCCGACCAGCTCCTGATCGGGGAGCTGGCCGGCATCAAGATGGTGTTCCTGCCGCGGCACGGGCGCGGGCACCGCGTCTCGCCCTCCGAGATCAACTACCGCGCCAACATCGACGCGCTGAAGCGGGCCGGCGTCACCGAGATCCTTTCGATCAGCGCCTGCGGCTCGTTCAAGGAAGAGCTGCCGCCGGGCCATTTCGTCATCGTCGACCAGTTCATCGACCGCACCTTCGCGCGGCAGAAGAGCTTCTTCGGCTCGGGCTGCGTCGCGCACGTCTCGATGGCGCACCCGGTCTGCGGCCGGCTCGGCGACGCGCTGGAAGTGGCGGCGAACGAGGCCGGCATTCCGGTGGCGCGCGGCGGCACCTATCTCACGATGGAGGGGCCGCAGTTCTCGACCTTCGCCGAATCGGAGCTCTATCGCGCGTGGGGCTGCTCGGTGATCGGCATGACCAACATGCCCGAGGCCAAGCTCGCGCGCGAGGCCGAGCTCTGCTACGCGACCGTGGCGATGGTGACCGACTACGATTGCTGGCACCCCGACCACGACGACGTGACGGTGGAGGCCGTCATCAAGGTGCTGCTCGACAATGCCAGCAAGGGCCGCGCGCTGGTGAAGGCCGCGGCGCCGCATCTCGAGCATCGCCAGGGCCTCTGCGACCGCGGCTGCCACCGCGCGCTCGACCACGCGATCATCACCGCCCCCGATGCGCGCGACCCCGCGATGCTGCGCAAACTCGACGCGGTTGCGGGCCGGGTGCTGAAGCGATAGTCACCTCAGCGCGGCAGCTCTAAAAGAAAAGATCACAGGGAGGCGGGGAGCCGGGGAGGCAAGGTTTTGGCGCACCCTGCGCGCCATTTCTTCTTCTCCCCGGCTCCCCGCCTCCCTGTTCACTTCACGGCGCCGCGACAGACACGCCGCAGGAGTTCGAGCGATGCAATCACGATGGTCGGATACCGACGCGAAGGCGGCGATCGAGAAATACGCCGCGCAAGGCCACGGCGCGGACATGGCGCTGCGCGTTTACACGACGCGGCTGCTCGGCGGCGATCCGGCGCTGGTACTGCATGGCGGCGGCAACACCTCGGTGAAGATCAAGGCGCGCGACATCTTCGGCGACGAGATCGACGTGCTGTGCGTGAAGGGCAGCGGCTGGGACATGGGCAAGATCGAGCCGCCGGGCCTGCCCGCGGTGCGGCTCGACCCGATCAAGCGCCTCTACGATCTCGACAAGCTTTCGGACGAGGACATGGTCAACGTCCAGCGGCTCAATCTGCTGGACAGCGCGGCGCCGAATCCTTCGGTCGAGACGCTGTTTCACGCGTTCCTGCCGCACAAATTCGTCGACCACACGCATGCCAACGCGGTCGTGGCACTCACCGACCAGCCGAACGGCGAGGAATTGGCGCGCGAAGTGTATGGCGCGCGCTGCGTCGTGCTGCCCTACATCATGCCCGGCTTCGGCCTCGCCAAGGCGATGAAGGACGCGTTCGACAAGAGCCCGACGGTGGACGGTATCGTGCTGCTGAAGCACGGCATCTTCTCGATGGGCGAGAACGCCCGCGAGGCCTATGAGAAGATGATCGCGCTCGTGACGATGGCCGAGCAGCGTTTGGCCAAGAACCGCCGCAACGTGTTCGTGCCGGCCAGGCTGCCCGCCGCGCTCGCGGCCCCGGCCGAGGTCGCGCCGATCCTGCGCGGCCTCGTGGCCGAACCGATCGACGCGCGCGACGGCGTGTTCCGCCGCATGGTGTTCGCATTCCGCAGCTCGCCGGCGATCCTGAATTTCGTCAACGGCGAGGAGCTCGGGCGCTACAGCCAGTCCGGCACCGTGACGCCCGATCACGTGATCCGCACGAAACCGAAACCGCTGATCGTGCCGGCGCCGGAAGCGGGCAAGCTCGCCGACTTCAAGGCCGCAGCCAAGGCGGCGCTCGAAGCCTATGCGCGCGACTACCGCGCCTATTACGAGCGCAACAACGTGCGCTTCGGCGGCAAGAAGAAGGTGCTCGATCCGGTCCCGCGCCTCGTGCTCGTGCCCGGCCTCGGCATCTTCGCGATGGGCGCCTCGGCCAAGGACGCGGCGGTGGCCGGCGATCTCGCCGAATGCATGGTGGAGGTGATCACCGCCGCCGAGGCGATCGGCAAATTCCAGCCGGTCGGCGAGGCCGATCTGTTCGACGTGGAATACTGGTCGCTCGAGCAGGCCAAGCTCGGCAAGGGCGTGGAGAAACCGCTGGCGCGCCAGATCGCGGCCGTCACGGGCGGCGGCTCGGGCATCGGCGCCGCCGCCGCGGCCGCCTTCGCGCGCGAGGGCGCCGAGGTGGCCGTCCTCGACCGCGACGAGTCGGCGGCACAGGCGGTCGCCAAGAAGATCGGCGGCTTTGCCGTTGCCTGCGACGTGACCGAAGCGGCCTCGGTGCGCCGCGCCTTCGATGCGGTGGCGCTGCGCTTCGGCGGACTCGACATCTGCGTCTCCAACGCCGGCGGCGCCTGGCAGGGCCGTATCGGCGATGTGGACGACACGCTGCTGCGCCAGAGCTTCGAGCTGAATTTCTTCGGCCATCAGGCGGTGGCGCAGAACGCGGTGCGGCTGATGCGCGCGCAGGGCACCGGCGGCTGCCTGCTGTTCAACGTCAGCAAGCAGGCGGTGAACCCCGGCAGGGATTTCGGGCCCTACGGCCTGCCCAAGGCCGCGCTGCTGTTCCTGCTGCGCCAATACGCGCTCGACCACGGCGCCGACGGCATCCGCTCCAACGGCATCAACGCCGACCGCGTGCGCACCGGCCTTCTCACCGACGACATGGTAAAATCCCGCTCCGCCGCGCGCGGCGTCAGCGAGCACGACTACATGGCCGGCAATCTGCTGAAGCGCGAGGTGAAGGCCGAGGACGTGGCGAACGCCTTCGTCGCGCTCGCGCTCGCCAACAAGACGACCGGCGCGGTGCTGACGGTCGATGGCGGAAATATCGAGGCCGCGCTGCGCTAGCGCATTCGCGGCAGCGGCACGAGACGCGGCCGCCTCCGCTCAGACGCCGAGGTTCCTCAATACGGCCACCGCGGCGATTCCCGCGATCCGTCCGATGAAATCGCCGCCGGCGTAGCGCGCGGCGCGGAACGCCGCGGCCACGCCCGCGATCTCGACCGGCCCGGCGCTGGCGAGCGTGCGGGCGAGGATCGCGGCGACGAGGGCGCTCGGCATCGCGGCGAGCCAGGCCTCGATGCGCGGCGTCATGCGCACGAAGCCCATCGCCCAATACCCGCCGGCGCGGCAGGCATAGGAGACGAGCGCCATGCCGGCGATCGCGATCCAGATCTCAGGATTTCCGGCCATGCGCGAACACTCCGACGAGGCTGCCGGCGAGCCCGCCGACGATGAGGCTCCAATGGCCGGCGATGAATCGTTCGGCGATCAGCGCGGCCCCGCCGCCCACGACGACCGGGCCGATATCCGAACGCCGCTTCCACATGACGGCGGCCATCGCGGCGAAAAAGGCGGGAAAGATGAAATCGAGCCCCCACCGTTCGGGCGAGCCGATGCGGTTGCCGAGAACGTGGCCGGCGGCCGTGCCGATCACCCACGGCAAATACTGGACGGCGCCGGTGCCGAACAGAAATCCCGCATCCGGCCGCTCACTGCGCCAGCGATGCAGCGACATCGCCCAGCCCGCGTCGCTCAAGGTGAACAGCGAGGCATAGGTGCGCGCCGGCGGGCTGCCCTGCAGCCATGGGCGCAGCGACGCGCTCTGCAGGATGTAGCGCGCGTTGACGGCAAAGCTCGTCGCCCAAACGGCCGCGAACGGAATCGGATTGGCCCAGATCTGCAGGCTCGCCACCTGGGCGCCGCCGGCATAGACCAGCGCGCTCATCGCGGCGGCAACCAGCAGGTCGAAGCCGGCCTGCGCCGCGAGCGCGCCGAAGATCACGCCGTAGACGGCGGCGTTGGCCGCCATCGCGCTGCCCGCCGCGATTCCCTTCCGCACGCCGCCCCAGGTAAACGCCGCGTTCCGCGCCGCCTTCGCTTCGTCCATCGTGTATCCGGCTGGGCAATCGCTTGTGGTGGCGCGGCGTACAGCGCCGGCCCGGCCCCGTCAACGCCATCGCCGCCGGGCATTGGAGATGGGCTCTCGCGCCGCCGGGCCGCCTCTGGTAGCTAGGCGCCATGACCCGCGGCATCGATCACCTGGTTCTCGCCGTGCGCGACCTCGACCGCGCGCGCGCGTTCTACGAGTCGCTCGGTTTCACGGTGACGCCGCGCGCCTTTCATCCGTGGGGCACGGCCAATCATCTCGTGCAGCTCAACGGCTGCTTCCTCGAGCTGCTCGGCGTCGCCGACGCGGCCAAGATTCCGCCGCACGCGCCGGGCCAGTTCAGCTTCGGTGCGTACAACCGCGATTTCCTGGCCCGGCGCGAAGGCCTGTCGATGCTCGTCTTCCAGGGCCACGACGCGCGCCGCGACCAGGCCGAGTTCGCCGCCGCGGGCCTGGAGACCTATGCGCCGGTCGATGTCGGGCGCGAGGCGAAACGGCCGGACGGCGGCACGGCGCGCGGCGCCGGGTCGCA
>CAZUYG010000166.1:0-7133 GCA_964624265.1 uncultured Candidatus Odyssella sp. | reverse complement strand
TCGATGTTGCCGAGCCCGCCGGCGTCGGCCACGGCCGTGCCCGACATGCCCGCGAAGATCACCGAGCCCACGACGTTGACGTGGCCGAGCCCGCCGCGCAGCCAGCCGACCAGGGCCAGCGCGAAGCTGTAGATGCGGTGCGTGATGCCGGCGCTGTTCATGATGCTGCCGGCCATGATGAAAAACGGAATCGCCAGCAGCGGAAACGAATCGATGCCCGCGATCATGCGGTGCACGACGACGAGCAGCGGCCCCGTTTCCGCGAAGGCGACAAAGAGTAGCGAAGCCCCGGCCATCGCGATGAAGACCGGCACGCCGATCAGCAGCAGGACGAGAAATCCGAGGATCAGGATCGCCGCGCTCATTGATGGCGGCCCTCGTCGTGGACGGCGAGCAGCGGGCTCGTGCCCGCCCGCCAGTTGCGCACCGCGGCCTGCACGGCGCGCACGGCCATGATCGCGAGGCCGAGCGTGCAGGCGCCGAACACGATGCTCATCGGCCAGTCGATGATGACCATGCGCTGGGTCTGCATGATCTCGGTCACCGTCCAGCCGAGCCACACCGCCATGCCGAGGAACGCGATCCGCGCGAGATCGACGAGGATCGACAGCGCCCAGGCGATCCGCCGCGGCAGGTAGACGTAGAGAAACTCGACGTGGATGTGCGTGAACTTGCGCACCGCGATCGCGCCGCCGAGATAGGCCACCATCGTCAGCAGATAGCGCGCGATCTCCTCGGTCCAGGCGAGCGAATCGTTGATGACGTAGCGCGTGAAGAACTGCAGGAAGACGACGACCGCGAGCGCCCAGAACAGCGCGAACGCGACCCAGTCCTCGATCCGGTATTCGCGCAGATCGACCGGCGGGTCTTCGAGCGCGATTTCGTCGCTGCTGGCTTTCGGCTTCTCGTCGCTCATGGATCCCCGGCCGCGGCGCCCCTCTCGCGACGGCGGGGAAGACGGCGCCGCCGCCCTCCCCGCCCTGGCCCTGTTTCGCCGCTCTACTTGATCGCCTGCAGACGGTCGTATTGCGCCTTGGTCCAGCCCGCGCCGGCGCCGGCATCGTTGTGCAGCGGCGCCGCGGCCTTGCGGAACGCGTCGAGGTTCGGCGTCACGACCTGCTTGCCCTGCTTCTTGAACCACTCCGGCAGCTCGAGCTCGGACTTGCGAATCGCGCCCGACGCCTTGGCCGCCGCCTCCTGCATCACCGCCTCGAAAATTTTCTTCTCGTCGGCCGAGAGCCGGTTCCACAGCGGTGCGCCGATGACCGTGACGAGGCTCTCGTAGATGTGGCCCGTCAGGTTGATGTGGCTCTGCACTTCGTAGAACTTCTTGGCCTGGATCGTGGGCAGCGGATTTTCCTGCCCGTCGACGGTCTTGTTCTGCAGCGCCAGATACACTTCGGCGAACGCGATCGGCGTGGCATTCGCGCCCACGGCCTTGGCATACATGAGATAGAGCGGCGCCTGCGGCACGCGCAGCTTCAGCCCCGCCATGTCGGCCGGCGTCATCAGCGCCTTGTTCGCCGTGGTGTGCCGCGCGCCATAGTAGGTGAGCGCCACGATCTTGTTCTTGGTCGCCTGGCCGTAGCCGTCGGCCAGCTCCTTGAAGAGATCGCTCTTCGCGTATTTCGCCCAGTGATCGTAGTCGCGGAACATGTAAGGCGCGTTCGAGATCGCGATCGGCTTGTACGACGCGCCCGCGAAGGCGACGCCGGTGTAGATCATGTCGATCGTGCCCAGCGGCAGCGCCTGGTTGATCTGCTGCTCGTTGCCCAGCGCCGAGGCGGCGAACACCTGGACTTCGAACTTGTCCTTGGTGCGCTTTTTGATCTCGCCGGCGGCCCACACCATTTCGGTGTGATAGGGCTCGCTCGTTTCGTAGACGTGGGCGAATTTCAGTTTCTGCTGCGCCGCGGCCGGCGCAGCCAGGGCGAGCGCAAGCGCGGCGGCCTGCGCCAAAGTCACGAATCTCATCGATTCCTCCCGGTCATCGGGCGGCGTGTGCCGCCGCTGTTTCTGATGACGCGATCATACGCCCAAGTCGCCGCGCGCGGTCAAGCAAAGGGGAACGGCGCCGCCCGCGGGCAGCGCCGTCCGCGTGTCCGGCCGGGCCCGCTACTTGATGGCCTGGAGGCGGTCGTACTGCTCCTTGGTCCAGCCCGCGCCGGCGGCGGCGTCGTTGTGCAACGGCTGCGCGGCCTTGATGAAGGCCGCCGTGTCGGGCGTCACCACCGTCTTGCCCTGCTGCTTGAACCATTCCGGCAGCTCGAGTTCGGCCTTGCGGATCGTCGCCGAAGCGCGGTCCGCGGCGGCGAGGAACTCGGTCTCGAAGATCTTCTTCTCGTCGTCGGAGAGCCGCTTCCAGAGCGGCGAGCCGACGACGGTGACGAGCGCCTCGAAGATATGGCCGGTCAGGTTGATGTGCGTCTGCACCTCGTAGAACTTCTTGGCCTTGATCGTCGGCAGCGGGTTTTCCTGCCCGTCGACCGTCTTGTTCTGCAGCGCGAGATACACTTCCGCGAACGCGATCGGCGTGGCGTTGGCGCCCACCGACTTGGTGAACATCAGGAACAGCGGCGCCTGCGGGACGCGCAGCTTCATCCCCTTCATGTCGTCGGGCGTCATGATGGCCTTGTTGGCCGTGGCGTGCCGCGCGCCGTAATAGGTGAGCGCCACGACCTTGTGGCCCGTCGCCTTGCCGTAGCCCTCGGCCAGTTCCTTGAACAGCGGGCTCTTCGCGTATTTCGACCAGTGATCGAAATTGCGGAACATGTAGGGCGCGTTGCCGATCGCGATCGGCTTGTACGACGCGCCGGCGAAGGCCGTGCCGGTGTAGATGATGTCGATGGTGCCGAGCGGCAGCGCCTGGTTGATCTGCTGCTCGTTGCCCAGCGCCGAGGCCGGAAACACCTGAATCTCGAACTTGCCCTTGGTCGCGGCCTTGATCGCTTCGGCGGCCTTCACGACCTCGGTGTGGTAGGGCTCGCCGACTTCGTAGACGTGCGCGAATTTCAGTTTCTGCTGCGCGGCGGCGGGTCCCGCAGCAAGGACCAGGGCGGCGGCGATGGCCCCCGCATGTCGCAATCTCATGGAAGTTCCTCCCGATCAGGAATTAGGGTGGCAGGCCCCGTTGCGCCGGGGACGTGGGCGCTGCGCCGGGCGAACGAAACCGGATCGCGTCGCGCAGTTGTCAGACATCATATGACATGAACACTTGACCCGGCAAGCCGGGCCGCGAGGGAGGAGACAGCGTGTCGCGCATCCGCAGCATCGAAATCCGCCAGGTCGATCTCACGCCGCCGGTCGTCCGCACCGATGCGATCCAGAGCTTCGTGAAGCAGGAGACGCCGCTCGTGCGCATCCAGGCCGACGACGGCGCCGAGGGCACCGGCTATGCCTACACGATAGGCACCGGGGGCTCGTCGGTGGTCGCCCTCCTCCGCGATCATTTCGCGCCGTTCCTGATCGGCCGCGATCCCGCGATGGTCGAGGAAATCTGGAACGCGATGCTGTTCCATTCGCACGCCACGACGGTGGGCGCGATCACCGCGCTGGCGATGGCCGCGATCGACACGGCGCTGTGGGACCTGCGCTGCCGGCGCGCCGGGCTGCCGTTGCACGTGTTGGCTGGCGGCG
This sequence comes from uncultured Candidatus Odyssella sp., assembly GCA_964624265.1. GTDB lineage: Bacteria > Pseudomonadota > Alphaproteobacteria > Bin65 > Bin65 > SBBV01. The sequence continues at coordinate 3,497 of CAZUYG010000166.1, read as the reverse complement.
CGCGGCCGCGCATTCCGGTTTACACGACCGAAGGCGGCTGGCTGCACATCGCGCCCGAGAAGCTGATCGACGAAACGATCGCCGCCAAGGCCCAGGGCTTCAAGGGCGCCAAGATCAAGGTCGGCAAGCCGTCGGGGGCCGAGGACGCGCGCCGCCTCGCCGATCTGCGCGCGGCCGTGGGCGACGATTTCGCGCTGATGGTGGATGCGAACCAGCGCTTCTCCGCCGCCGAGGCGGTGCGCCGCGCCGCGCTGTGGGCGCCGCTCGATCTCGAATGGTTCGAGGAGCCGCTGCCGGCCGACGACATCGACGGCCATGCACGGGTGGCGGCGGCCTCCGCGACGCCGATCGCCGTCGGCGAATCGCTCTACAGCCCCGGCCATTTCGCCGAGTATCTGAAGCGCGGCGCCTGCGGCATCGTGCAGGTGGACGTGGCGCGCATCGGCGGCATCACGCCGTGGCTCAAGGTCGCCCACATGGCCGAGGCCTGCAACGTTCCGGTGTGTCCGCACTTCCTGATGGAATTGCACGTGGCCCTTTGCTGCGCGGTGCCGAACGCGCAATGGCTCGAATACATCCCGCAGCTCGATCCGATCACAACCTCGCGCCTCAGGATCGAAGAGGGCTTCGCCTACCCTAACGGCGCGCCCGGCCTCGGCATCGAGTGGGACTGGAAGCGGATCAAGAAGATGACCGTCTCCGGCTCGCACGCGGTGGTGAAATAGTCCGCACGCGTTGCCGCGGGGAAAACAGAGGCTCCAGACCTTAATCGCGCCCTCCGCGCCTCCGCCCGGGTTCTCCTGAAATAGACTGTCACCAAAGGTGACTTTGATCGGCGGGCGCGGCTGTGGCACAGTCTGCCGACTCCCTGAAGGGATCGGCGCGACCGGGGTTTCCGTCCGTAATTTCAATGGCTTCGAAGCAAGCATCCAAGATCGCCGCGATCGTCCTGGCCGCCGGGAAGGGCACGCGCATGAAATCCGCGCTGCCCAAGGTCATGCATGCGGTGGCCGGGCGGCCGATGGTGCTGCACGTGCTCGACACGGTCGAGGCGATCGGCGCCGAGCGCGCGGTCGTCGTCGTCGGCCCCGGCATGGAAGACGTGGCCAAGGCCGTGCAGCCCTACGACACGGCCGTGCAGGCCAAGCAGCAAGGCACCGCCGACGCCGTGAAGGCTGCGAAAAAGGCGCTCGGCGATTTCCGCGGCACCGTGTTCATCCTCTACGGCGACACGCCGCTGATCACGCCCGAAACGCTGCGCCACATGCTCGCGGCGCGCGAGCGCGCGAAGCCAGCCGCCGCCATCGTCGTGCTCGGTTTCCGCCCGGCCGTGCCGGGCTCTTACGGCCGCCTGGTCGTCGACCGCAGCGGCGCCCTCACCCGCATCGTCGAAGCCAAGGACGCTTCGCCGGCGGAGCTCAAGATCGATCTGTGCAATTCCGGCGTCATGGCCGTCGACGGCGCGCTGCTGTGGGAGCTGCTCGACAGGGTCGACAACAAGAACGCGAAGGGCGAGTACTACCTCACAGACATCGTCGGCCTCGCGCGCAAGAAGAAACTGCGCTGCGGGTATATCGAGGCGCCCGAGGCGCAGCTGCTGGGCGTCAACGACCGCGTCGATCTCGCCCAGGCCGAGGCGGCGCTGCAAGACCGCCTGCGCCGCACGGCGATGGAAGGCGGCGTGACGATGACCGATCCCGCCTCCGTGTTCCTCGCCGCCGACACGCGCCTCGGCAAGGACGTCGTGATCGGCCCCAACGTGGTGTTCGGCCCGGGCGTCACGATCGGCGACAACGTGGAAATCCGGGCCTTCTGCCACATCGAAGGCGCCGAGGTGGGATCGCAGGCGATCATCGGTCCGTTCGCGCGCCTGCGCCCCGGCACCGTATTGGAGCGCGGCGTTCACATCGGCAATTTCGTCGAATGCAAGGCTGCGCTGATGGGCGAAGGCGCCAAGGCCAACCACCTCGCCTATGTCGGCGACGCCGAGGTGGGCGCCAAGACCAACATCGGCGCCGGCACGATCACGGCGAACTACGACGGCTTCTTCAAGCACAAGACGGTGATCGGCGCCGGCGTCTCGATCGGCTCGAACACGGTGCTGGTCGCGCCGGTGCGCGTCGGCGACGGCGCGCTCGTCGGCGCGGGCAGCACGATCGCGCGCGAGGTGGCGCCGGACGCGATCGCCGTGACGCGCGCCGAGCAGCGCGAGATTCCCGGCGCGGCGAAGCGCTATCGCGAGAAGAAGCACGCCGAAAAGGCCAAGGCCAAGAGCGGATAGGAAATCGAATCATGTGCGGCATCGTCGGCATCATCGCGAAGCGCGAGGTGAGCCCGCTCCTCGTCGAGGGGCTGAAGCGGCTCGAATACCGCGGCTACGATTCGGCGGGCATCGCGACTCTCGCGAACGGCCACATCAAGCGCCGCCGCGCGCAGGGCAAGATCACCAATCTCGAGGCCAAGCTCGCCGAGCGGCCGATCTCGGGCACGATCGGCATCGCGCACACGCGCTGGGCGACGCACGGCGTGCCCAACGAGGTGAACGCGCATCCGCACGCGACCGAGCGCGTCGCCATCGTGCACAACGGCATCATCGAGAATTTCCAGGAGATCAAGGCCGAGCTGATCGCCGAGGGCCACAAATTCGAGAGCCAGACCGACAGCGAGATCGTGGCGCACCTCGTCACGCATTATCTCGACAAGCAGATGAAGCCCAAGGACGCGGTGGCTGCAACGCTGAAGCGCCTCCAGGGCGCGTTCGCGCTGGCGCTGCTGTTCGCCGGCGAGCACGACCTGCTCATCGGCGCGCGCCGCGGCCCGCCGCTCGCGGTCGGCTACGGCGACGGCGAAATGTACCTCGGCTCCGACGCGCTCGCGCTCGCCATGCTGACGCGCAAGATCTGCTATCTCGAGGACGGCGATTACGCGGTCGTGCACGGCAACAGCGTCGAGATCTACAACGCCGACGACAAGGCGGTGACGCGGAAGGTCGTCGAAACCGCGGCCTCGGGCGCCCTCATCGGCAAGGGCGAGTTCCGCCATTTCATGCTGAAGGAGATCTACGAGCAGCCGGCCGTGATCGGCGACACGCTCTCGAGCTATCTCAACCCGGCCACGCTGGCGATCAACCTGCCCGCCCTGCCCTTCGATCTCGCCAAGGTGCCGCGCTTCACGATCACGGCCTGCGGCACGGCCTATTACGCGGGCTTCGTCGCCAAATACTGGCTGGAGCAGATCGCGCGCGTGCCGGTCGAGCTCGACGTCGCCTCCGAGCTGCGCTACCGCAACGCGCCGATGCCCGAGGGCGGCGTGATGGTCGTCATTTCGCAGTCCGGCGAAACGGCCGACACGCTCGCGGCGCTGCGCTACGCGAAGCAGCACGGGCAGAAGGTCATCGCGGTCGTCAACGTGCCGGAAAGTTCGATCGCGCGCGAAGCCGACGTGGTGCTGCCGACGCGCGCCGGCCCCGAGATCGGCGTCGCCTCGACGAAGGCGTT
>CAZUYG010000165.1:0-7150 GCA_964624265.1 uncultured Candidatus Odyssella sp. | reverse complement strand
AGATCGCGAGGATCACGGTGCCGAGGCTGGCGCCCGAAAGCGAGACGAGGGCGATCGCCAGCAGAATGCCGGGGATCGCCATCAGCCCGTCCATGATGCGCATCAGGAAGCCATCGAGCGCGCGGATGTAGCCGGCGACGAGGCCGACCAGCGTTCCCGCGGACAGCGCCATGACCGCGGCGGCGAAGCCGATGAACAGCGAGATTCGCGCGCCATAGGCGACGCGGCTCCACACGTCGCGGCCGGCCATGTCGGTGCCGAGCATGTGCTCGCCGCCGGGCGCGCGCAGGCGCAGCCTGGGCGTCAGCTCGGTGGGGTCGAAGGCAGTCAGCAGCGGCGCGGCGAGCGCCATCGCCACAAGCAAAACCAGGATGCCGCCGCCCGCAACCACGCCCGGGTTGCGCAGCGCGAGGCGCGCCGAGGAAAGACGGCTGCTCATCAGTAGCGGATCCGCGGATCGAGAAGCGTGTACAGCACGTCGATCACGAGATTGATAAGGACGTAAATCACCGAGAAGACCAGCAGCACGCCCTGGATGATCGGGTAGTCGCTGCCGAGAATCGCGTCCACGGTGAGCCGGCCGATGCCGGGAATGTTGAACACGGTCTCGGTCACCACCACGCCGCCGATCAGCAGCACGAGGCCGATGCCGATGACGGACACGATCGGCACCGCCGCGTTGCGCAGCGCGTGCGCGATCAGCACCGTGCGCGTGGCGGCACCTTTCGCATAGGCGGTGCGGATATAGTCCTGCGACAGCGCCTCGAGCATGCTCGTGCGCGTGATGCGCGCGACGAGCGCAATATAGATCACCGACAGCGCGAGCGTGGGCAGCGCGATGCGCGACAGGAAGCCGCCCAGCCCGGCGGCGATCGACTGAAAGCCCTGCACGTGCAGCCAGCCGAGATTGAGCGGGAACACGAGGATCAGGACGTAGCCGAGCACGAACACCGGCACCGAGAAGCCGATCACCGAGAAGATCATGATGAGCCGGTCGGGCCAGCGCCCGTGCTGCCAGGCCGCGATCACGCCCATCGGCACGGCCACGAGCACCGAGAACAACAGCGTCGTCGCCGCCAGCGAGAGCGTGGGCTCCACGCGGTCGCCGATCAGCTTCAGCACCGGAATCTGCGACTGGATCGACCGGCCGAAATCGCCCTGGAGAAGCTGGAGCAGCCAGAGCGCGAACTGCTCCCAGATCGGCTTGTCCATGCCGAGCCGGACCATGATTTCGGCGAGGCGTTCGGGCGTGCAAGTCTCGCCGCAGAGCTGCGCGGCGGCCTTGCCGCGATCGAGGCGCACGAGGACGAAGACGACGATCGCCACCACGCCCATGACGGGAATGGTGGCGATCAGCCGGAGCGCGAGGAACCGGCCCATTTCAGCGGGCGCGCGTCATCGGACAGATCTCAGCCGCCATCCTCCGCCATCTGTCCGCTGTTTGCGGTTCGCCGGCCGTGGGTTCTCACTTCTTCTCGACGTTCCAGAATACGGGCACCGGCCCGTCGAGCACGCCGGAAAGGCTCTTGCGGTAGGCCGCCGGGAACTGCATCTGCCCGATCGGCACGTACATCACCTGCTCGAACGCGCGTTTGGTGATCGCCTCGGCGATCGCCTTCTGCTTGGCGGGGTCGGTCTCCTTGATGAAATCGGCGCGCATCTTCTCGATCTGCGCGTCCTCGGGCCAGCCGAAGAAGCCGCCCTTGGTGCCTTTCGCATTCATGCCCGCGTTGGTGACCGGATTGAGCAGGTCGGCACCGACCCAGAACGTGTGGAAGATGTGCCAGCCGCCCTGCGCGGGCGCATCCTGCTTCGAGCGGCGCGCGACGACGCTGGCCCAGTCCATCGCCAGCAGCTTCACGTTCATGCCGATCTTCTTGAGCGCCTGCTCGGTGACCGGCCCATACGGCGTGATCGCCTTCAAGTCGGTCGGATGGAGGATGAGGATTTCCTCGCCCTTGTAGCCGCCCTCCTTCAGGAGCTGCTTTGCCTTCTCGATGTCCGGCTTTTTCATGTTCGGCGCGCCGGCCGACGATTCGTAGGTCGTGCCGCACGTGAAGTACGAGGCGCAGTATTTGTAGTATTCCGGATCGCCGACGAGGACCGCGAGATAGTCCTCCTGGTTCACGGCATGCAGCACGGCCTGCCGCACCTTCGGATTGTTGAACGGCGGGTGCAGCCAGTTGATGCGCAGCCAGCCGAGCAGGCCCATCTTGTTCTGATCGTGGATGACGATGTCGGGCGATTTCTTGAGCGCCGGGAAGAGGTCGTGCACCGGCTGCTCGATATAGTCGATCTCGCCCTTGACCAGCGCGTTCACCGTGGTCTGGGGATCGCCCACGTTGATCCATTCGACGCGGTCGACCTTCACGACCTTGCCGCCGGCCATCCACGAGGCCTTTTCCTTCCGCGGCACGTAATCGGTGTTCTTCTCGTAGACGACCTTCGTGCCCGGCTGGAACTCGCCGATGACGAACTTGAACGGGCCGGAGCCGATGTACCAGTCCTTGGGCGCGTGCTCGGCGATGGCCTTGTTCGCCGGCGATTCGGCGACGCGCTTCGGCATGATGAACGGCGTGTTCGACGAAGGCTTGCCGATCGAGTCGAGCACGAGGCCGAACGGCTCCTTGAGAACGAGCTGGAAGGTCTTGTCGTCGACCTTCTTCCACTCCTTCGTGGCGGCGGCCAGCGCCTGGCCCATCGAATCGTTTTTCGACCAGCGCGTGAGCGAGGCGATCGCGTCGTCGGACGTGACGGGCGCGCCGTCGTGCCACTTGAGGCCGTCGCGCAGCGTGAACGTCCAGGTGAGCTTGTCCGCGCTCGCCTCGTATTTCTCGACCATCTGCGGCTGGATCTTCTGCTGCTCGTCCATCGCGAACAGCGTGTCGTAGATCATATAGCCGTGATTGCGGATGATGTAGGCGGTGGTGATGATCGGGTCGGTGATGCGCAGCGGGGCGTGCATCACGGCGCGGATCGTCTTCTTTTCCTGGGCGGTCGCGAGCGTCGGCAGCGCGAGCGCCGCAACCATTGCGGCGGAAGCGACGCCGATAAGACGGCGTGTGAGCATGGCCTGTCCTCCCATTGCACGGAATCCGGGCGAAAGCATGCCCCGCCGCGCGCAGAGTCGCAACGGGGCCCCGCCGAAGGTGCAAGGCGCATGCCACGCGAAGCGCCGCCGGACGCCGGAGACGCTTTCTTATTTCGTTCCCGACGGCGCGCGCGGATCGCGCCGGAGCCGGATTGCGCCTTTTCCTCGCGCGCGACATGACGGTATTGTGCGCCGATGGATCGGGGGGAGATTGCAGCTCGCGGCGTGAGCCCGCTCGGCGAGCCCGGCTGGGTTCGCGCAAGCGCCGGCGCCATGTCGGCATTCGGGCGGGAAGACTGGATCGCGCTCGACCGGCAGCGTGATGCGCTTCTCGTCCGCGAGAAGCCGCGCGTGGTGCTCGAACTCTTCGAGTCGCTGGGCGCCGAGCCGTCGTTCGGCTACGAGATCAACATGCAGCGCCATGGCCTCCAGGCGGCGACCTTTGCGCTGCGCGACGGCCGCGACGAGGAAACCGTCGTCGTCGCGCTGCTGCACGATATCGCGTTCACGCTGGCACGCGACATGCACGGAGCCATCGCCGCCATGGTGCTTGGCCCGCACATATCCGAGGCGAACCGCTGGATGCTCGTTCACCACCCGGTCTTTCTCGATCACCACACGCCGGGGCATCCGTCGGCCGAGCGCGACGCGCGCGAGCGATGGCGCGGGCATCCGCATTTCGAGTGGACGGCCACCTTCGTCGATCGCTACGACCAGGCGGCGGTGTCGGCCTCCGAAGAAATACTGCCGCTCGATGCGTTTCGGCCGATGGTGCATCGCGTGCTCGCGAAGCGCCACGACCTCGCGGGCGGAGCCCCCGCATGAGCGCCTGGATCCGCATGATCCCGCCGGCCGAGGCAAGCGGCTATCTGCGCGAGCTCTACGACCGCGTGAAAGGGCCGCAAGGCCAGGTCGACAACGTGATGCGGGTGCATTCGCTGCGCCCCCACACGATGGAAGGGCACCTCGCGATCTACAAATCGGTCATGCACCACAAGGGCAACGTCTTGCCGGTGTGGTTCCTCGAATGCATGGCCGTCTACACCGGCCTCGTGAACCGCTGCGATTACTCGGTGGCGCATCATTTCGCGGGTCTCGTGCGCCAGCTCGGCGGCGACAAGGCGCGCGGCGATGCCATCTACAAGGCACTGGCCGCCGGCCGCCCCGAAGACGCGTTCGCTGGCAAAGAGCTCGCGCTGCTGCGCTACGTCCGCAAGCTCACGGCCGATCCGCGGAACATGACGCGCGCCGACATCGACGCCTTGCGCACCGCGGGCGCCGACGATGGCGAGATCCTCGAGGCCAACCAGGTCTGCGCCTATTTCAACTACTCGAATCGTCTGCTCAACGGGCTCGGCGTGACGACGGAGGGCGACACGCTCGGCCTCTCGCCGCCCGACAGCGCCGATCTCTCCGTCGCCGGATACCGATGATGTCCTATGCCACCGCGCGCGCCGTCGATTTCCGCGAGATTCCGGTGATCGATCTCGCCCCGGCCCGCGGCGACGGGGCCGGCCTGGCGGACGTGGCGCAGCAGATTCGGCGCGCCGCGATCGATGTCGGCTTTTTCTACGTTTCGGGCCACGGCATTCCGGCCGCGACGATAGACGCGGCCTTCGGCGCCGCGCGCCAATTTTTCGCAATACCGCTCGCGAAAAAGCTCGCGGTCGCGGTGGACCGCCGTCATCGCGGCTACATCCAGATGGGCGGCGCGAAAATGTATGACGGCGCGCGGCCCGATCTCAAGGAAAGCTTCGTCTACGGCGTCGATCTCGGCGAGGACGACCCCGACGTGCGTGCTGGAAAGCCGCTGATGGGCCCCAACCGCTGGCCGGCCGAGCTGCCGGAGATGAAGACGGCCTTCGACCGCTACTACGCGGAGATCGACCGGGTAGGGCAGACGGTGCTGCGCGGCGTGGCGCTGTCGCTGGGCCTGCCGGAGCGCTTCTTCGCCGACCGCTACCGGAAACCGATCGCGCGGGGCTCGCTCGTCCACTATCCGCCGCAGCCGCCCGATCTCGGCGCCGAGCAGTTCGGCGTCGGCACGCATACGGACTACGGCTGCATCACGTTCGTCTGCCAGGACGACAGCGGCGGACTGCAGGCGCGCAACCGCGCCGGCGAGTGGATCGAGGCGCCGCCGATTCCGGAAACGCTCGTCGTGAACATCGGCGACCTGCTCGCGCGGTGGACGAACGACGTGTTCCGTTCAACGCCGCACCGCGTGGTCAACCGGTCCGGCCGCGACCGCTATTCGCTGGCCGTGTTCTACGATCCCGATTTCGACGCCGACGTTTCGGCGATTCCATCGTGCCTCGCGCCGGGCGAGGCGCCGCGCTACGCGCCGACCACGTGCGGCGCACACGTGCAGGCCATGTTCGACGCCGCTTTCGCCTATCGCAAGGAAAAGGCCGCCCCCGCGGGGGCCTAGCGTATCGTTTTTCAGGAGGAGGGAGTCTCATGCGTTTCGCAAAACTGCTTTTTCTCGCCGTCGTGGCCGCCGCCGCGGCGGGCCCTGCTCAGGCGCAGGATAAATCGCGCCTGATGCAGATCGTCGAGCGGGGTACGCTCAAGGTCGGCACGACGGGCGATTTCAATCCGATGTCGATCCGCGATCCGGCCACGAAGAGCTTCAAGGGCTACGAGATCGACGCGGCCGAAGACCTCGCGAAGGCGCTCGGCGTGAAGCTCGAGCTGGTGCCGACCGACTGGCCGACGCTCGTCGCCGGCATCACGGCGGGCCGCTACGACATCTTCATGGGCGGCTCGTCGATGAACACGGGCCGCGCCAAGACGATCGCCTATACGGTGCCGTACATCGAGACGGGAACGGTGCCGGTGTTTCAGAAAAGCGCCGCCGGCAAGTTCAAGAGCTGGGAAGACATCAACCAGGCCGGCGTCACGGTCGCCGTCGTGCTCGGCACCGTGTTCGAGCAGCAGGCGAAGCAGCATTTTCCGAAAGCCACGGTGAAGTCCGTTCAGCCGCCGGCGAGCGGCTTTCAGGAGGTGCTCGCGGGCCGGGCAGACGTCACGATCACGAGCTCGATCGACGCGCAGGGCATCGTCGCGCGCTACACGGCGCTCGGCCACATGCCGTTCGAGGCGGCGCGCAACAAGCGCCCGTTCGGCTATATCGTGGCGCAGGGCGATCCGACCTGGCTCAACTACGTCGACACCTGGATCTATCTCAAGAAATCGGAAGGTTTCTTCGACGCGCTCGAGAAGAAGTGGTTCGGCGGTGAGGGCAAATAGGCCGGGCCAGCGGCGCGGCGCATGACGAAGCGCCGCGCCGCTGCCGGCGCGCTCGCTCTCGGGCTCGCCGCCCTGGCGCTCTCCGCGTGCGCGGGCGAGACCGGCAAGGGCTACAGCTGGGGCTGGTACATCATCTCGCCCTTCACGCCGAAGGGGCAGACCAACCTCGGATTTCTTCTCGCCGGGTTCGGCGCGACGATCGCGGTCTCGGCGGTGGCGATCGTGTGCTCCGTGGTGCTCGGAGCGGCGGTGGCGCTCGCGGGCTTCGCGCGGGCCCGCGCGTTGCGGGCGTTCAATCGCGGCTTTGTCGAGATCGTGCGATCGGTGCCGATCCTCGTCATGGTGCTGTGGGTCTATTACAGCCTTCCGGTCCTGCTCGGCATCCAGTTCGGGATTTTCGTGTCCGGCGTGATCGCGCTGGCGCTCAGCGACAGCGCGTTCGAGGCGGAAATCTTTCGGGCCGGCATCCAGTCGGTCGAAAAAGGCCAGATCGAGGCCGCCCGCAGCGTCGGCCTCACCAATTGGCAGACGATGCGGTTCATCGTCTTGCCGCAGGCGATCCGGCGCGTTCTGCCGGCGCTCGGCAACCAGTTCGTGTACATGCTCAAGATGTCCTCGATCCTGACGTTCATCGGGTTCGAGGAGCTGACGCGTCGCGCGAACGAGCTGACCGTGACCGAATATCGGCCGCTCGAGATCTACACGTTCCTCGCGCTCGAATACCTGCTCCTGGTGCTGGCCGCGTCGTGGCTGGTGCGCCGGCTCGAGCGGCGTCTGGGGCAGGTCCACAAGTGATCGTGCTCTATG
>CAZUYG010000164.1:0-7159 GCA_964624265.1 uncultured Candidatus Odyssella sp. | reverse complement strand
GCCGTGCTGCGGCCCGGCGCCGGCATGACGATGCCGCGCATCAGCATCGCGGCGACGGCGCCGAACACGAACAGCGCGGCGCCGGTCCAGACGAGCGTGGCCCAGGGCCCGATCGCCTCGATCATCGCGCGAAACGCGAGCGCGGCCACGACCGAGCCGAGCGCGCCCGAGCCCGCGGTGAGGCCGGCCGCGAGGCCGCGCCGGTGCGGGAGCACCATCACGTTCGCCTGCAAGGCGATGCTGTAGGCGATGCCGCAGCCGCTCCCGAATAGCGCGCCATAGGCGAGCACGATGCACCACAGCTCGCGCACGAGGCCCGGCAGCGCCACGCCCGCGCCGCACAGCGCGCCGCTCAACAGCGCGATGCGCGGCGCCGGCCAGCCGCGCAGCACCATCGGCGCCACGACCATCGCCGCGGCGAACAGGATGCTCGCGATCGAGAACGCGCCCGACAGCCAGGTGCGGCCGACGCCGAGCGCGGTTTCGATCGGCTGGTAGAACAGGCTCCAGCCATAGATCGATCCCGCCGAAAGACAGGCCAATCCGCCGGCAGTGACGACGGCAATGGGGTGTGCGCGCGGCGGGGCGGGGAAGGGCGTCATGAAGCGCGGACTGTCGCCATGCAGCGCGTTCAAGGCAATGGCCGTTTCGGCGAATTTGCCGTGACCGCGGGGCCGCGACGTGCGGATCGACGCGAACGCCGTCGTGGCCGCAAATCCGGTATGCGACATAACAATTCCCACCCCGCCGCCCAAATGCGATAACCACGACTGGGCAAGCACCGTTTCCGGAGAAGAAGCCGATGTCCGCATTCCAGAAGGTCTCGATTCCCTATGGCGGCTATTGGAGCACGCCCTTCGCCAAATGGCAGGGCAGCCTGGCCAATCTCCATTCGATGCGCCTCGCCGCGCATGTGGCCAAGGCCGAACTGGCCAAGCGCAAGATTCCGGCCACCGTGTTCGACCACGCGATCTTCGGCACGACGACGCCGCAGCGCAGCGCTTTCTATGGGCTGCCCTGGCTGATGACGATGATCGGCAATCCGAACGTCAGCGGCACGGTCGTCTCGCAGGCCTGCGCCACCAGCGCGCGCGCGCTCGCCACCGTGGCTGGGGACATCGAGCAGGGCTTCGGCTCCGCAGCGCTGTGCGTCGCCCAGGACCGCACGTCGAATTCGCCGGTCGTCATGTACCCGCAGCCGCAGGCGCAGGGCGGCGCGCCGATGATCGAGCACTGGATGCTCGACAATTTCTCGACCGACCCGATGGGCGGTCCGGCGATGGTCGGTACGGCGGAAAACTGCGCGCGCGACTGGCAGATCGGCACCGACGAGCAGAATGAAGTCGTTCTGCGGCGCTGGGAGCAATACGAGGCCGCGCTCGCCAACGACCGCGCGTTCCAGAAGCGCTACATGACGCTGCCGTTCGAAGTGCCCGACGCGCAGTTCCGGAAGACCGTCGCGACGATGCCGGGCGACGAGGGCGTCCGCGCCTCGACGCGAGAGGGGCTCGCGAAGCTGAAGCCGGTGATGGAGGGCGGTACGGTCACGTTCGGCGGCCAGACGCATCCCGCCGACGGCGGCGCGGCCATCATCCTGACGACGCCCGAGAAGGCGCGCGAGCTTTCGAAGGACCCGAACATCGAAATCTCGCTCAGGAGCTACGGCCAGGCGCGCGCGAAACACGCCTACATGCCGGCCGCGCCGGTGCCAGCCGCCCGCCAGGCGCTCGAGCGCGCGGGCCTCGGCCTCGACCAGATCGACGTCGTGAAGACGCACAACCCGTTCGTCGTCAACGACATCGTGTTCGCGCGCGAGACCGGCTACGACGTGAACAAGATGAACAATTACGGCTGCTCGCTGATCTGGGGCCATCCGAACGGCCCCACCGGCATGCGCCTCGTGATCGAGATCATCGAGGAGCTGGCGGAGCGCGGCGGCGGCCGCGGCCTCTTCACCGGCTGCGCGGCGGGCGACACCGGCATGGCCGTCGTCGTCGAGGTCAAGGACCGGCGCAAGCAATAGCGCGGCATGCGGCGCCGGCCCGGCCGGCCTGCGCTTGAATTAGTTTTTACGTTGACGTAAAAAACTGCAAACGCGCCGCGGTTCGCGTTCGGCGGCGCGGCGCTATAATGATGCGCGACCGAAATCTGGGAGAGACGGCCCGTGACCGTGCAACGCCACTGGACGAAAGCCTATCCGCATACGCCGCTGCGCCTCGCCGAACGCGATCTCGTCATGGAGAAGCGCGCCGACGGCGCCGTCTTGCTGAAAAGCGGCACGCCGCTCGGCCCGGTGCCGCGCCAGCTCGGCGACGATCTCCGCGCCGGCGCCGCGCGCCATCCCGACCGCGTGTTCCTGGCCGAGCGCGGCAAGGACGGCGCCTGGGTAAAGCTCACCTACGCGGAGGCGCGCGCCAAGGCCGACGCGGTCTCGCAATGGCTGCTCGACAACGGCCACGGACCCGAAAACCCGGTGGCCGCACTCTCCGACAACAGCATCGCGATGGGCCTCTTGATGCTCGGCGCGATGCAGGCCGGCATCCCGTTCATGCCGGTCTCGCCAGCCTACTCGCTGATGTCGAAAGACTACGCGAAGGTGAAATACATCTGCGAGCGGTTCACGCCGTCGCTGATCTACGCGGAGAAGCTGGCGCCGTTCGTGCCGGCGCTGAAGGCCGTGGCCCCGAAGGCGCAGATCGTCGCGCGCGACGCGCAGGGCGAGCTGCCCGGCGTCGTGGATTTCGCCGAGCTGCTGGCCACGAAGCCCGGACGCGCGGCGGAAGACGCGTTTGCGCGCGTCACGCCCGAGTCGACGGCAAAAATCCTGCTGACCTCCGGCTCGACCGGGTTCCCCAAAGGCGTGATCAACACGCACCGCATGCTGACGGCCAGCATGACGCAATGCGCCCAAGCCTGGCCGTTTCTTCTCGACCGGCCGCCCGTGCTGTGCGACTGGCTGCCGTGGAACCACACCTTCGGCTCCAATTTCTGCTTCAATTCCACGCTGCGTTTCGGCGGCACGCTCTACATCGACGAAGGCCGGCCGATCCCGGGCCGCTTCGCGCCGACGCTCCGGAACCTGCGTGAGACGAAACCCACGATCCTGCTCAACGTCGCGCGCGCCTACGATTTCCTGCTGCCCGAATTCGAGAAGGACGAGGCGTTCGCCAGCGAGGTGTTCGCCAATGTCGACATGATCTTCTATGCCGGCGCCGGCTTGCCGCAGAATCTGTGGGACCGGCTCGAGGCGGCGGCGATCAAGACGCGCGGCAAGCGCATTCCGATCCTGACGTCGCTCGGCTCCACGGAAACGGCGCCGCCGGCCATCATCTGCCATTGGGCGATGGACGTGACCGGCTCGATCGGCCTGCCGCTGCCGGCACTCGAGGCGAAGCTCGTGCCCGCCGGCGACAAGACCGAAATCCGCTTCAAGGGCCCCAACATCACGCCGGGCTACTATCGCGACGCCGAGCGCACGAAAGAGGCCTTCGACGAGGAGGGCTTCTACAAGATCGGCGATGCGGTGAAATGGGCCGACCCCAAGGACCCGAATCTGGGTCTGCTGTTCGACGGCCGTGTGGCCGAGAATTTCAAGCTGCTGACCGGCACCTGGGTCGCCGCCGGCATGCTGCGCCTCGACGTGCTCTCGGCCATGGCGCCGCTGATCCAGGATGCGGCGGTGACGGGCGTCGACCAGGAATGGGTCGGGCTGCTCGCGTTCCCGAACGTGGCGGCGTGCAAGGCCGCGATCGGCGCGGAGGCGGAGCAAATGACGCCCGAGGCCATCGTGCGCCACCCCAAGCTGCACGCCGCGCTCAAGACGAGCCTCGGCACCTACAACGCGGCGCATCCGGGCTCGAGCCAGCGCGTTGCCAAGGTGCTGCTGATGACCGAACCGCCGCACATCGATGCCGGCGAGATCACCGACAAAGGCTATCTGAACCAGCGCGCGATCCTGGCGCGGCGGGCGGCGCTCGTGGAGAGGCTCTATTCCGAAAATCCGGGCGACGACGTCGTCGCCGCCTGAAACCTATCCGTGATCGGGCCCGGGCCGCGCCCCGCGGATGCGCCTCAGCGCCTTGTCGACGATGTCTTCCGCCGCCTTCGAGACTTCGTCGGCGAAATCGTCGGAGCGCGCCGGGTTCTTCGTGTAGGCCGGCACGGCGAAGTAGAGATCGTCCTTCACCGAGGCGAGCAGCGTCTCCCCGGCGGCCTCGGGATCGGGCTGCCGCGCCAGCAATTCGCCGAGAATGCGGCTCAGCAGATATTCCGCGGCCGCAAGCCTGATCTGCAGCGCGCGCTCGTTGGTGGCCATGATCCCCTCGCCGAAAAGCCGGGATCAGCTTAGGGCGTGCGGCCGGGCGGCGGAAGGCGCGCCCCGGCTACTTCTTGTCGAAGCGGATGTCCTGCTTCTTGAGGAACGCCTCGATCCCGCGCTTCGCATCTTCCGAGGTCTGCGACATGGCGGCCGCCAGCGCTTCCGTGAAGAAGCCGCTGTTGCGGTCCACGTCGGCGATGCGGGGCAGGGCGTTGATCATCATGTAGTTCGACATTTCGGCATTGCCGGCGATGTCGTGCGCGAGCGCCATCGCCTTCTCGAACGCGCCGCCCTTCGGCACGACGTAGTGGCAGAGGCCCATGCGCAGCCCGTCCTGGGCGTCGTATTTGCGGCCGGTCAGCATCATCTCGCGCATGCGGTCGAAGCCGATGATCTTCTGCACGCGCACCGAGGCGCCGCCGCCGACATAGATGCCGCGCCGCCCCTCGGGAAGCTGGAAGAACGCCGTCTCGTCGGCCACGCGCACATGCGCCGAAGTGGCGATCTCGAGCCCGCCGCCGATCACGCCGCCATGCAGCGCAGCCACCACCGGCACCGGCCCGAATTCCAGCCGCTCCAGCGTGTCGTGCCAGAACATCGAATGCTTGACACCGTCGAACGGCGGGCGATCCTTGTGCTCGGCGAGGTCGAGACCGGCGCAGAAATGCCCGCCCGCGCCGCGCAGAACGACGGCGTCCACCTCG
Organism: uncultured Candidatus Odyssella sp.; assembly: GCA_964624265.1. Taxonomy (GTDB): domain Bacteria; phylum Pseudomonadota; class Alphaproteobacteria; order Bin65; family Bin65; genus SBBV01. The sequence continues at coordinate 2,137 of CAZUYG010000164.1, read as the reverse complement.
CGCTTGCGCGCGCTTTCGTGCAGCGAGTGCACGAAGCGGTTCACGTCTTCGATCAGCGCGTCGCACACCGCGTTGCGCTTTTCGGGCCGGTTCAGCGTGAGAACCGCGATGCGGCCCTGTTGCGTGGCCTCGACATAGGGAGAGGAGAACGTGACCGACATGGGGGCGTGTCCGGACCGGATTTCAGGAATAGCTATGCCTTATAACAATCCGCCCGCTTTGTCATATGCCGTTTCGGAGACCCGGTGACGCGCCATGAACGTGCCAACCGTCTATTGGGAGGACATCGCCGAAGACCTCGTTCGCGAGGGCGGGGCCTTCGCCTTCGACACGGCGGCGATCAAGCGCTTTGCCGCCGAGTTCGACCCGCGCCCCACCCATCTCGAGGAAGACGCGGCTGAGGCCACGTTCTTCAAGGGCCTTGCGGCCAGCGGCGCGCACACTTTCGCCGCCTGGGCGCGGCTCTATTGGGAGATCACGCCCGGATGGGCGACGCAGGCGGGCACCCACATCCGCGACATGCGCCTGTTCCGTCCGGTGCGGGCCGGCGACGTGCTCAAGCTGCGCCTCGCAATTCTCGGCAAACGGCCGCATCCGCTGCGCGGCGCGTTCGGCTTTATCGATTCGCGCCACGAGTTGTTCAATCAGAACGAACAGCCCGTGTTCCGGATCGACTGCACGATGATGATCGAGCGCCGGCCGGCTTAGGCGCGCGTCAATCAAAGCGCTCGCCTCCGCTGCCGGCGGCGCCTTTACTCGATCACCTCGTCGGCCCTCGTGAGCAGAGAGGGAGGGATCGAGAGGTTCAGTGCCCTCGCCGTCTTGAGATTGACCGCAAGGTGGTACGTGCTGGGCTGCTCAACTGGCAGGTCGGCTGGCGTGGCACCCCGCAGAATCTTCGCGACGAGCGCGGCCGCGCGGGCATATAGCGCGACGAGACTTGGACCGAAGCTGATCAAATTGCCTGCCAGCGGGAATTCACGGAAGGCCGACATCACCGGAAGGCGGTGGCGGATGCTGAGTTCACCGATGCGCGCCCGATAAGCGAACGCGATCGAGCCGGCCGAGGTAAGAACGCCTTCGGCGCGCTGCCCGGTCATTTCGGCAAAGGCGCGTTCGATGTCGGGGGCACTTCGCACTTCAAACGGACCTTGCAACGAAAGGCCAAGATCGCGAGCGATCCGCTCCAGTGTCGGCGCCCAGTTTCGCCGGTAAAGGCCGATATCGAGATCCCAGAGGATGGCGATACGCGTGATCGGGCCCAACGCCTCTTTCAAGATTTCGATCTGCTTCGCATACCGCTCGGGTGGTGAAAAGGTGATCCCGGTGATGTTGCCGCCTGGACGGCCGAAACTGGCAATCAGCCCTTCGCCAACCGGATCGGCGCTGCTTGCCGCCATGACGATCGGAATCTTGGTCGTGGCGGCCTTTGCCGCCTGCATGGGTGCTGGGCCGCGAACCAGGATGACGTCGACGCCCGCCCTAACGAGATCCGCCGCCATGGCCGGCAAGCGTGCGAGATCGCCATTCGCGACCCGATGCTCGAAAACGAAGTCTCGCCCTTCGACGAGCCCCTCCGCACGGAGGCCCTGTTCGAAGGCGTCCCATTGCGGGGTCGGCGCGGCGGGGCCCGGGTTGAGAACGCCGATTCGAAATAGCTTGTTCGCTTGCTGGCCGCGCACAGCAAGCGGGCAAATGAGCACGGTTCCGGTAGCTCCCACAACGAAGGCGCGCCGGTGCATCGTCAGCGCACTCGATTGCTCATATCGTCCCCCGCCGACAGCGAGGCCGAACGGCCTGTAACAAGCTAGTATAGCACATCAAAATTGGGGGCGTTCAGAACGATCCGGTGCGACCGCATGCCAGTACATGTCGTCACGTCAAGAACCCCAGCGCCCTCGGCAGCCAAAGCGCCAGGCCCGGGAACAGCAGCAGCAGAGCGACGAGGCCGGCATCGGCCGCGAGGAACGGCCCGATGCCGCGGAAGATCGTGGCCAGCGGGATTTCGGGCAGCTGCGCCCGTATCACGAACATGTTCATGCCCACGGGCGGCGTGATCAGCCCCATCTCCACGACGACGACGACGAGAATGCCGAACCACACCGGATCGTAGCCGAGCTTGAACATCACCGGGGCG
>CAZUYG010000163.1:0-7189 GCA_964624265.1 uncultured Candidatus Odyssella sp. | reverse complement strand
CGATCTTGCGGCCGCCGGGTGCCGCAATGGGAGCCCAGCTCGGCTTTGGCTCGGACGGTCTCGAAACCCTGCGCGAGCCGGCGCCGGAGGCGGAGCGGCGATGACGGACGGAGCCGTCACGGTCAAACGCAGTCCGGCACACGGCGCCGTTTTCGTGCTCATGGCGCTGGTGACGGCGGCCGTGGAGCTCGGCGTTCTGGGGCTCTTGCGCGCTTCCGCCGATAGCTGGCCGATCGCGCTCGGTGCGCATCTCGGAACCTGTGCGGTCGTGGGCTTCGCGGCGCTGGCGCGCCCCGACGACCGCGACGAGCACCGGCTCATCCAGGCGCTCGCCGCGACACTGCCGTTTTTCGGCGTGCTCGCGCCGCTCGGCCTGCTGCTGTTCTATCCGCTCTATTTGCGCTTTCGCGCGACGGCGACGCCTTTCGCCGATTGGTACCGTCAGCTGTTCCCGGAAGACGAGGGCGCCCTTTCCGCGCAGCTCTATCAGTCGATCGTGCGCCGCGAGCTGCCGCGCAGCGATTACTCTCCCGTCGTCTCCTACATCGATATCGTTCAGCACGGCACGGTCGAACAGCGCATCGCCGTCATCGCCGCGGTCTCGCGCAATTTCCGGCCCGTCTTCGCGCCGGTGCTGAAGGCGGCGGTCGCCGACACGAACCCGGAGGTGCGCGTTCAAGCCGCGACGGCCATCGCCAAGCTCACCGACGATTTCGTCGGCCGCGTGCAGGCGCTCGAGGGCGTGCTGGCGGGAAACCCGGGCGACGCCAAATGCATGCGCGAGCTCGCCACGGCCTACGACGAATACGCCTACACCGGCATTCTCGACGACGCGCTCGAGCAGAACAATCGCGTGCGGGCGCTGCAGTTGTGGCTCAACTACTGCGAACTCGTGCCGGACGACAGCAGCGCCTCGCTCGCGGTCGGCCGGCTTCTGATGCGGCTCGAGCGGCACGGCCTTGCCGCCCAGTGGCTCGAGCGATCTTTCGCCGAGGGCCGCGCGACGCGCCAGGCGGTGCTTTGGTACATGGAAGTGCTGTTCGCACAGGGCCGCACCGATGCACTGCGCGCGCTCGCCGCGCAGACCGTGACCGAACTCGCGCAGGATCGCGCACTCTCGCCCAAGGCGGTGTCGGCGGCGCAGCTCTGGGCGACCGGCGCCGCGAGCCGGCCCGAGCCGGCATAGGGGCGGGGGATGAGCGACCGCGCCGGCGCCGCCGATATCTGCCTCCTGCTCGAGGGCACGTACCCCTATGTGAGCGGCGGCGTGTCGAGCTGGGTTCACGACATCATCGGCGGCCTGCCGGACCTTCGCTTCAGCATCGTGGCGCTGCTGCCCAACAACGCCTCGCGGCGCCGCGTCTATCAGGTGCCGGCCAACGTCGTCGCGATCCACCACCTGAATCTCCACCAGCTGCGAAGCGGCTGGCCCTGGCTGCCGCGGCTGCGGCCGCTGTTCCGCGCGATGGAGATCCATCTGCAGAACATCATGCAGCGCGGATCGCTCGACGACATTCGCGGCCTGACGGAGCTGTTCGCGCCGCTCCGCCGGCGGCTCGGCGCCGACATCCTCTATCACTCCTATGCCTCGTGGGAATTGCTGCTGAACCTCTACCGCCGCAGCCAGGCGCGCAGCCCGTTTCTGGAATACTTCTACACGTGGCGGGCGCTCATCGGCGGCCTCTACGCGGTGCTGCTGCACGATCTGCCGCCGGCACGGGCCTATCACGCGGTTTCGACCGGCTATGCCGGCGCCCTGATGGCCCGCGCGGCCGTGGAGACGGGCCGGCCCGGCATCGTCACCGAGCACGGCATCTACACGAACGAGCGGCGCATCGAAATCACGATGGCCGACTGGATCTACGACACGCCCTACGCGAGCTACAGCGTGGCCGACGTGCCGCGCAATCTGAAGGATCTCTGGAAGGACGTGTTCGGCACCTATTCGCTCGCCTGCTATCAGGCGGCCCGCGAAGTGCTCACGATTTTCGGCGGAAACCAGAAATTCCAGCGCAACGACGGCGCCGACCCGGCCAAGATGCGCGTCATACCGAACGGCGTCGACGTGGAGCGCTTCGCCGGCATCGAACGCCAGGGCGGCGGACGCCGGCCGACCGTGGCCCTGATCGGCCGTGTCGTCCCGATCAAGGACGTCAAGACGTTCATCCGCGCCTGCGGGCTGCTGCAGCAGCAGATCATCGAACTGGATGCGCTGGTCATCGGGCCGCTCGAGGAAGACAAGGAATACGCCGAGGAATGCCGGGAATACGTGCGCAAGGAGGGGCTGGAGAGCACGATCACCTTCACCGGGAAGGTGAACATCATGGATTATCTCGGCCGGATCGACGTCATCGTGCTCACCAGCATCAGCGAAGGGCAGCCGCTCGTGCTGCTGGAAGCCGGCGCGGCCGGCATTCCCGCGGTCGCCACCGATGTCGGTGCCTGCCGCGAAATCATCATGGGCCGCGAGAGCGAGGCCGAACTCGGCCCGGGCGGAGTCGTCACCACGCTCACCAGCCCCAAGGCCACCGCCGAAGGAATGTTCAAGCTGCTCGGCGATCCCGCGTTCTATGCGGCGTGCAGCCGGGCGATCCGCGAACGCGTGCGGCGCTATTACGACAAGCGCGACATGCTCGCGGCCTATCGCGCGCTCTACGAAGATCTGATCGCGGCGCCCGACGCCGCGCATGCCGCCGGCCCCGGCGAACGGAGCGGGAGGCGCGCATGGCGGGCGTAGGCTTCGCGCTGCGCCGCCTTGCGGAGCGCGGCGATCTTCTCGGGGTCGTCCAGGCCTATGCCCATTCGGCCGCCGCCTCGACGGGGCCGTGGCTCTACACGATCGTGTGCCTCGCGACGCTGACCGTCTACGCGCTGCCGGCCGTGGGCAGCGAGGGCGTCACGCTGTTCCGCGCGATCGTCACCTACAATTTCGCGTTCTCGCTCGTCTTCTCGGGCGCGATGGTGCGCGTGATCACGCGCTGCCTCGCCGACCAGATCTACGAGCGCCGCGCCGACCAGGCGCCGGGAATGCTGATCGGCGGAATCTTCGTGTTGTGCCTGATCCAGGCGCCCATCGCGGTTCCGTTTTACGTGTTCGCCGTCGATCTTCCGCCGGCGCTCGTCGTGCAGGGGCTCGTCAACTACTTCCTCGTCACCGCCCTCTGGCTCGTCGGCGTGTTCCTGACGGCGCTGCGGGTGTACACGGCGATCTCGGTAAGCTTCATTCTCGGCCTCGGCGCGGCGTTCGCCTTCGCGCTCATCGGCGGGGAGTGGGCCGGGGTCGAAGGAATGCTGATCGGCTTCAACGCCGGCCTCGGCACGATCCTGTTCCTGCTCGTGGTCCGGGCGTTCGCCGAATACCCCTATCCCGCGGTGCGCCTGTTCGGCTTCCTGCGCACGTTCAAGCCCTATTGGTCGCTGGCGCTCTCGGGATTCCTCTACAACGTGGCGATCTGGGTCGATAAGTGGATCATGTGGCTGGCGCCCGAGCGCGAGCGCCTGCCGAGCGGCTTCGTCCACAACGGCACCTACGATTCGGCGATGTTCCTCGCCTACCTGTCGATCGTGCCGTCGATGGCGGTGTTCCTGCTCCACCTCGAGACGCGATTCTACGAGAAGTATCTGCGCCTCTACCGCGAGATCCAGAATCACGCGACGTTCGAGCGGATCGAAGAGGATCACAAGACGCTGATCGGAGAGCTGATCGCCGGCCTGCGCAACCTGATCGTGATTCAGGCGACCGTCTCGCTGCTCTGCATCATTCTCGCGCCGAAGATTCTCGAATTTCTCGGCGTCTCGTATCTGCAGCTCGGCATCTTCCGCTTCGGCGTGCTCGGCGCGTTTTTCCACGTCCTGCTGCTCTGCCTCACGATCGTGCTCTCGTATTTCGAGCTGCGCGCGCAGGTTCTGTTCCTCACCTTCTTCTTTCTCGCGACGAACATCGTCTTCACCTTCGCTTCGCTCAATCATGGTTTTCCGTATTACGGCTACGGCTACTTCGCCTCGGCGCTGCTGAGTTTCCTCGTCGGCGCGCTGGTCACGTTCCGCGAGCTCGGCCGCATTCCGTATCACGCGTTCATCACCCAGCCGCCGACGGCGCGCGCGGCGCCCGAAGACGAGCAGCGTGCCGGCGACGCGAACGCCGAATCCGTCCGCTGACGCCGCGCCGATGGGCTTCGTCGCCGGCAAGCTCGCCTGGATGCTGCTGAAGCCCAGCAATCTCCTCGCGCTGCTTCTGGCGCTCGGCATCGGCGCGCGGATGATCGGCCGGCGGCGGACGGGCGCGTTCCTGATCGCCGGCGCGACGACCGCGCTTCTCGCGGCCACCGTACTGCCGCTGGGAGCCTGGCTGATCTCGCCGCTCGAGAACCGCTTTCCGCCACCGGCTCTTCCGGCCCGCGTCGACGGCGTCATCGTTCTCGGCGGCGCGATCGAACCGGGCCTGTCCGCCGACCGCAAGGCCCTGTCGCTGAACGGCAATGCCGAACGGCTGGTCGCCTTCGCCGCGCTCGCGCGCCGCTATCCCGATGCCAAACTCGTCTTCACCGGCGGCAGCGGCAACGTCATGCGCCCCGACGAGCGCGAGGGCGATTGGGTCGGCCCATTCCTCGACGCCGCCGGCATCGCGCGCGAGCGCGTGACCGTCGAGCGCGATTCGCGCAACACCGACGACAATGCGCGCATGAGCAAATCGCTCGTGAATCCGCGCGCGGGCGAGACCTGGGTGCTCGTGACGTCGGCGCGTCACATGCCGCGCTCGGTGGGCCTGTTCCGCAAGCACGGATGGCCGGTCATTCCGTATCCGGCCGATTATCTGACGACACGCGAGGTCGGCTGGAGCCCCGGCTTCAGTCTGTCCCGCGGGCTTGCGGCGCTCGATTCGGCCGCCTACGAGTGGCTCGGGCTCGCTTACTATCGCCTGAGCGGCCGCATCGACGACTGGTTTCCCGGTCCCTGACGGGGCGGGGATACGGGACAACGACGGCGCGGCGAGGGGACGCCGGGCGGCCCGGCCGCCGTATCTTCGCGTAGGGCCCCGCGGCACGGTCTGTGCCGGCGGACGACACGGAGGGGGAAATCGCATGGCGGGATATCGAACCGCGTTTCTTCTTGCGGCTCTGGCGCTGGCCGTGGCGGGCTGCGGCTCGTCGCGCGGAATTCCCGGCCCGACCGGAACGCCCTATCGGGGGTATATCGTTGGGCAGCCCTACCAGATCAACGGGCGCACCTACTATCCGCGCGAAGATCTCGATTACGACCGCACCGGCACCGCGTCGTGGTACGGGTCGGATTTCCACGGCCGCCGCACCGCGAACGGCGAGACCTACGACATGAACGCGTTGACGGCGGCGCACCCGACCTTGCCGATGCCCACGATCGTGCGCGTGACCAACCTCGACAACGGGCGCAGCGTCATCGTCCGCGTCAACGACCGCGGCCCGTTCGCCGAAGACCGCATCATCGACATGTCGCGCGCCGGCGCGCGCGAGCTCGGTTTCGAAAACAAGGGGCTTGCCCGCGTGCGCGTCACCGTGCTGCGCGAGGCCACGCTGCGGTTGAAGCGGGCGGCGGGCGTGGCCGGCATCCCGCCCTCGGGCGCCGCCGGACCGGTTGCCGAAGCCGAACTCCCGCAGTGACGGCCACGGGCGCTTTTACCAGACCTGGCGGCATGCCACGATCATCAGCGGGCTGCGCGCGGCGGGCGTCGCAGCCGCAAACGAGGTGAGAGCCCATGCGCCGTTCATTGCTGTTCCTCGCGGCACTCGTGCTGACGTCCGCGCCCGCCGCCGCGGAGTCGACGCGCGCGAAACAGGCCGTCCTCGTCGAGCATCCGTCCGGCCGCGTGCTGTTCGAAAAAGCTGCCGACAGGGAAATGGCGCCGTCGTCGATGACCAAGCTGATGACGCTCTACCTCGCGTTCGAGGCCCTGAAGGCCGGCCGGGTCGGCGACGCCACGCCCGTCACGATCAGCAAGCGCGCGGCGGCCGCGCGCGGCGCGACGATGAATCTCGCGGCGGGCGACAGCGTACCGTTCCGCGAATTGGTGCGCGGCGCCGCGATCGCTTCGGCCAACGACGCTGCCATCGCCATCGCCGAGCACCTCGGCAAATCCGAGGCGGCTTTCGCCAGGTCGATGACGGCCACGGCGCGCGATCTCGGCCTCGCCGACAGCCGCTTCGCGAACGCGACGGGCCAGACGGCGAAGAACCACCGCATGACCGCGGCCGACGTCGCGAAACTCGCCGGCATTCTCCTGCAGCGCCATCCGGACCGTTACCGCGTGTTCGGCGAGCTCGCGTTCCGTTTCGGCGGGCGGAGTTATTCGAATCGCAACGTGCTGCTCGGCAGCTATGTGGGCGCCGACGGCATCAAGACCGGCATGACCGCCGCCGGCGGATACGGCATGGCCGCCTCGGCCGTGCGCGACGGCAGGCGGCTGATCCTCGTGATCAACGGATTGCCGAGCGAAGAGGCGCGCGCCGAAGAAGCGCGCCGCCTGCTCGATTGGGGTTTCGCGCGGCTTGCGCGCTGATCGCGGCGCCGTGCTAGACACGTGTCATGGCGCGATCACGGTTCATCACGTTCGAAGGCGGCGAGGGGAGCGGCAAGACCAGCCACGCGCGCGGCATCGCTGACTGGCTGAGGGGGCAGGGGCGCGAGGTCGTCCTCACCCGCGAGCCCGGCGGCACGCCGGGCGCGGAAGAAATCCGCAAGCTGCTCGTCCAGGGCGAAGCCGCGCGCTGGGAGCCGATGACCGAGGCGCTGCTGCATTTCGCGGCCCGGCGCGACCACGTGACCAAGGTCATCCAGCCGGCGCTCGCGCGCGGCGCCTGGGTCATTTCGGACCGTTTCACCGATTCGACGCTGGCCTATCAGGGTTACGGCCATCGGCTGGGCGTCGAAGCGATCCAATTGCTGCGCCGGCTCGTGCTCGGCGACTTCGAACCCGGTCTCACCCTGCTGTTCGACGTGCCGGTGACGCTCGGCCTGCAGCGCGCCGGACGGCGCAATGTTGCCGATGCCGGCGGCGACGGACGCTACGAGAGCATGGGCGAAGCGTTTCACGCCCGCGTGCACGACGGATTTCTTTCCATCGCGCGCGCCGAGCCGGGCCGCGTCGTGGTGATCGACGCGTCCAAGCCGATGGCGGAAGTGTCGGCGGCGGCGATGTCGGCCTTGCGCGCGCACT
>CAZUYG010000162.1:0-7191 GCA_964624265.1 uncultured Candidatus Odyssella sp. | reverse complement strand
GAGCCCGACGATATCGAGGAGCTGGAGGTAGAGTTCTGACGGCGCGGCCGCCGTCGCGCTCTTTCAAGGCACGATCAGGATGTAAACGCCCCACGCGATCAGCCCCGTCCCCGCAATGCGCGCGACGATGCGTCCGTGCGGCAGCACCTTTTCGAGCAGCACGAAAACGGCGATGAGCGCGACCCACGGCAAGTTCATGACGCCGCCCACGAACAGCAGCAGCATCAGCGCCCAGCAGCAGCCGACGCAGTAGAGACCGTGCGTCGCGCCCATGCGCAGGGCGCCGAGGCGCCCCGGCCGCCATCGGGTCATGACGAATTCGAGCGGGGCGCGGCACTTTCCGAGGCATGCGTCCTTGAGCGGCGACCACTGATAAAAACCGGCGCCCACCAGGATCATGGCGGTGAGCCACCTGCTCGTGGACACCATCATCGACGAGGCAACCGCCCAATGCTCGAACAGCGCCTGCAACGCGGTGGCGCCGAGGCTGAACGCGGTCCAGACGAGCAGATAGCCTGCGCCGAAGATCCATACCGAGGGCAGCGCCGTGCCGCGTTCGCCGTTCTTGCGCACGATGGCGGCATAGAACAGCGTCATCGGTGCTGCGCTCGGCAGCATCATGCCTGCCATCATCACGGCCCACATCGCGAAGACGAGCAGAAATGTCCAGACGCTGGCCGCAGTGGCGTGCATGGCCATGGGCCGCAGGCCCATCATCATGCGATCCATGGCGTCGGGTTCAAGCCATAGATAGAGCCACGACAGCCCGGTCAGGATCGCGAGGCTGGCGAGAACGAGAAGGCGGTCGCGCCGCAGCGCCGATTCAATGCTGCGATCGACTGCCGCCCGCGCGCTCATCCTGCCCATGCAAACGGCGCGAAGTGTCCGTTGCGAGTGCCGCTCGAGTCGTTCCAGTCGATTCCGAACGCATGAAACTTGCTGCGCGTGGCCTTGGCCAGCGCCAGCTTCGTGTTCACCGGATGGCCCACGTTATCGACGAACAGCGGCTCGCCCGGGTGCGAGATGCTCGGCACGCCTTCGATCGCCTGGTCGATCAGATCGCCGGCGGTGACGGCGAATTTCATGCCGTTCTGCTCGAAGCGGATCGGGCGTTTCTCGACGCCTGCCATGCGCCCGACCAATGGCCCGAGCGCGGCCATCGGACCGCCGGCCGCGCCGGTCGCAATCGCCGTGACGGCCTCGACCTGCTTCTCGTTCGCCCGCTCGTCGATGATCAGGCCAACCGCGATGTTGCCGTCGATCATCGCTTTCGGCGAATGCAACAGCACGATGAAGGACAGGCCGTCCAGCCGCACGCCGTCCTTTTGGCCCTTGTCGATTCGCATCGCGATGGCGGCCTTGCAGTCGCCCTCGGTCGGTGTCGCGGTCAGATTCGAGGTGATGCAGGGGCAAAGGAAACTGCAATTGCAGGTTTCCATGTACTGCCCTTCGATTCGCCAGCCAGCCATGATGGGGCTCCCTCATCTCGTGCGACAGGTGCACCAGATTAGTGCAAAATCGGCAAGAGAGCCGTTTCAATATTTGAATCGGCTATTCGCGACCGATCAGCTTGATTACATAAGGAAATATCCGCTCGACGATGACATCCACGCCCTTGGCATTCGGGTGGATGCCGTCCGGCTGATTCAGCGATGGATCGGCGGCGACGCCGTCGAGGAAGAACGGATAGAATGCCACCCCGTGCTTCCGCGCGAGCTCAGGATAGAGCGCGTTGAAGGCCTTGCCGTAATCGGGGCCCATGTTCGGCGGGGCATACATGCCCGCGAACAGCACCGGCACGCCCTTCGCCTTCAGCTTGGTCAGGATGGCGTCGAGATTGGCGCGCGTTTGGGCAGGATCGAGGCCGCGCAGGCCGTCATTCGCGCCAAGCTCCACGATCGCGAAATCGGGCTTCGGCTCCAGGGCCCAATCGAGCCGGGCGAGCCCGCCGGCGGAGGTGTCGCCGGACAGGCCGGCATTCACCACGCGCGCGTTCACGCCCTTGGCTTTGAGCGCCGCCTCGAGCCTGGCGGTGAATCCGTCGCGCGTGCCGAGGCCGAAACCGGCCACGAGGCTGTCGCCAAAGGCGAGGATCGTCAAAGGCTTGCCGTCGGCGGCGACGGAGCCGGCGCCCGCAGCCGTCAGTATGAGAGCGAAAGCCAGCGCGCGAGCGGCCCACGCCGAGAAACTTGCCATGTTCGCGCCCCGATCTGCTTGTTGGTTGCCCTATAGCTAGGTGCTACACGCTCCCCGGTCCATGATCCGTCTCCGCGGCGTCCAACTCACCCTCGATAGCCTCGCCGGCCCCGTGCACATCCTGCGCGGGATCGATCTCGATGTTGCCGATGGCGAAACCGTGGCCATCGTCGGGCCGTCGGGCTCGGGCAAGTCCACGATGATGATGGTCATCGCCGGCCTCGAGCGGCCCTCGTCGGGCAAGATCGAGGTGGCGGGCGCCGATCTGGGCGCGCTCGACGAAGACGGGCTCGCGCTGTTCCGGCGCGATCGTGTCGGCATCGTGTTCCAGAATTTCCATCTCGTGCCGACGATGACGGCGCTCGAGAACGTCGCGATCCCGCTCGAATTCGCCGGCCGCGCCGATGCGTTCGATGCGGCGAGGAAGGGCCTCGAGGCGGTCGGCCTCGGCCACCGGCTCGATCACTATCCGGCGCAGCTTTCGGGCGGCGAGCAGCAGCGCGTGGCGCTCGCGCGCGCCACCGCCACCGGGCCGCGCCTGATCCTCGCCGACGAGCCCACCGGCAATCTCGACGGCGACACCGGCGCACAGGTGATGGAGCTGCTGTTCTCGCTGCGCGAGAAGCTCGGCACCACGCTCGTTCTGATCACCCACGACCGCGTGCTCGCGCGCCGCTGCGGCCGCGTCGTCCGCCTCGCCGACGGCCACATAGTGGGCGACGAACGTCACGCGGCGGTGGCCGAGGCCGCGCAGTGAGGGCCATCGCGCTCGCCTTCACGCTCGCGCGGCGCGAGCTGCGCGGCGGCATCAAGGGCTTCCGCATCGTGCTCGCGTGCCTGGCGCTCGGCGTGGCGGCCATCGCCGGCATCGGCTCGCTGTCGCGCGCGATCGAAGACGGGCTCCGGCGCGACGCGCGCAAGCTGCTCGGCGGCGATCTCGCCTTCACGCTCGTGCACCGTCCCGCCGGCGCGGCCGAGCTCGCCTGGCTGCGCGCGCGCGGCGAGGTATCGACCGCGGCCGATCTGCGCGCGATGGCCTACGTCAACGGCGCGGGCGGCGCGCCGCCCGAGGCCGGGAAAGACCGTCTGCTCGTCGAACTGAAGGGCGTCGACGGGCGCTATCCGCTGTTCGGCGAGGTGGTCGCCGACGGCCGGGTTCTCGACGCGCATACGCTCGCCGAAGTGCTGGCGCCGCAGGGCGGCCGCCACGGCGCGCTGGTCGATCCGCTGCTGCTCGCGCGGCTCGGCCTGAAGCTCGGCGCGGTGCTCAAGATCGGCGGTGCGCAGATCGAAATCCGCGGCACGCTGGAGCGCGAGCCCGACCGCGCGACGCGCCTGTTCACGCTCGGGCCGCGCGTGCTCGTCTCCGAGGACGCGCTGCTGGCGACCGGCCTCGTGCAGCCCGGCAGCCTCATCTTCTACCAGCACCGGCTGAAGCTGCCCGCCGGTGCCTCTCCGGCCGCGGCGATCGACGCGGCGAAGAAGGCGTTCCCCGAGGCGGGCTGGCGCATCCGCAGCACGGCGGAGGCGGCGCCGGGGCTCGACACGTTCCTCTCGCGCCTCACGCTCTATCTCACGCTCGTGGGCCTCACCGCGCTCCTGGTCGGCGGCCTCGGAATCGCGAGCGGCGTGAAAGCATGGCTCGACGGCCGCACCGGCACGATCGCGACCCTGAAGTGCCTCGGCGCGCCGGCGTCACTGATTTTCCGCGTTTATCTGATCGAAGTCGTCGCGCTGGCCGGAATCGCCATTCTCGTCGGCCTCGCCGCCGGCACCGGCCTGCCGCTGCTGCTCGCCGGACCGCTCGAAGCGCTGCTGCCCGTCAAGCTCGAGATTTCGGTCTATCCGCTGCCGCTGCTGCTCGCCGCGGCGTTCGGCCTGCTCACGGTGCTGGCGTTTTCGCTCTGGGCGATCGGCGCCGCGCGCGAGGTTTCGCCGGCGCTGCTGTTCCGCAACACGGTGGCGCCAGTCGAGGCGCGCCCGCGCCGCGCCTATCTCGTGGCCACGGCGCTGTGCGCGGCGGCGCTCGCGGCGCTCGCGGTGCTCACGGCGGCGGATCGCTGGATGGCCGGATTGTTCGTGGCCGCCATCATCGGCACGTTCCTGCTGTTCCAGGGCGGCGGCATCGCCATCACCCGCACGGCGAAGCTCGCCTCGCGGCGCGGCACGCGCAGCGCGGTGCTGCGCTTCGCGCTCGCCAATCTCCACCGCCCCGGCGCGCCGGTGGGGCGCATCGTGCTCGCTCTTGGCCTGGGCGCGACGGTGCTGGTCACGATCGCATTGCTCGAAGGCAATCTCGATCGTCAGCTCCGCGAGCAGCTTCCCGAGAAGGCGCCGTCGTTCTTCTTCATCGACATTCTTCCGAATCAGGTGGCCGATTTCGACACGGCGGTGAAATCGGTGCCCGGCGCCACGGGCCTCGAGCGCACGCCGATGCTGCGCGGGCGCATCGCGCGCATCAACGGCGTGCCGGTCGCCGAAGCGGCCGTGGCCGAGAACGTGCGCTGGGCGCTCGACAACGAACGCGGCCTCACCTACGCGGCCGCGCCGCCCGAAAGCGCCGAGCTCGCCGCCGGCAAGTGGTGGCCGGCCGACTACAAGGGCGCGCCGCTGATCTCGTTCGACGCGAATCTCGCGAACGGCATGGGCCTCAAGGTCGGCGACACGCTGACGTTCAACATCCTCGGCCGCGAGGTGACGGCGACGATCGCGAATCTGCGCAAGATCCACTGGCGCTCGCTCGGCATCAATTTCACGGTGATCTTCGCGCCCGGCACGCTCGAGGGCGCGCCGCACAGCCACATCGCCTCGGTTCACGTGCCGCCGGCCGCGGAAACCAAATTGCTCACTGCCGTCACCGACAAATTGCCGAACGTCTCGGCGATCCGCGTGCGCGACGCGCTCGATCAGGCCGCCGGCGTGTTCGAGCAGGTGGGCTTCGCGGTGCGCGCCACGGCGATGGTCACGCTCGCCGCGGGCCTGCTCGTGCTCGCCGGCGCCGTCGCGGCCGGCCATCGCCGCCGCGTTTACGACGCCGTCGTCTTCAAGGTGCTCGGCGCCACGCGCCGGCGCATCCTCGGCGCGTTCCTGATCGAATACGGCCTCATCGGCCTCGCCACCGCGATCTTCGCGGCGATTCTCGGCGCCATCCTCGCCTGGGCCATCGTCACGCAGGTGATGAACGCGCCGTTTGCGCTGCTGCCCGAAACCGCCGCCGGCACCGCCCTCATCGCCGCCGGCATCGCGCTCGCCTTCGGCTATTTCGGCATCTGGCGCGCGATGGGCCAGAAGGCGGCGCCGCTGCTGCGCAACGAGTAGCGCCGCGCCGCGCGCGTCACTCCACCCGCACCACCGCCATCATGCCGCCGGCCTGGTGCTCGAGGATGTGGCAGTGGAACATCCAGTCGCCGGGATTGTCGGCGACGAAGGCGATGTCGATGCGCTGACGCGGGCTCATCAGCACCGTGTCGCGCCATTCGGTGCGCGGAGTCTTCGTGCCGTCGCGCGCGATCACCTGGAAGGTGTGGCCGTGCAGGTGAATCGGGTGGTGCCAGGCGGTGTCGTTCTCCATCGCGAAGATGTAGGAGCGGCCGCGCTTCAGGGTCAGCATCGGCGCGTGGTCGTGCTCGCCCACCACCTTGCCGTTGATGGCCCAGGCCATTTTGTGCTCGAGCAGGATCTCGCGCATCGGCCGCGTCTTGCCGTGAAATTCGGCTTCGAACAGGTTGCCCATCATGCCACCGCCGAATTTGATCGTGTGGCGTTCGGCGGCGGCGAGATCGGGCGCGGGCAGCGCATTGCGGGCCAGCGCGATCGGCGATCGCGGCGCCTTCTCGCGCAGCGGCGGCTCCGCGCCGTAGACGAAGTCGATCAGCCGGTAGGCCTGGCGCGGATAGAAATCGTCGACGACGGCGACGCGCTCGCCGGCGATGCCGTCGCAGTCGATGACGAGGTCGGCGCGCATGCCGGGCCCGAGCACGAGACGGCTGCCGCTCAGCACGTAGGGATCGATCGCGTGGCCGTCGGTGGCGATGAGCCACGGCGACATGACGCCGAAGCGCAATCCGAAAATGCGCGCGTTCGCGGCGTTCACGAGGCGCAGGCGGATGCGCTCGCCGTGCCGCACCGGAAAGTCCGCGCCCGCCTTGCCGTTCACTGTCACCGTGTTGCCGAGGCGCCCGGCATGGCTCACGTCGAACAGGTTCGCGAAATCGCCGGCGATCCTGGCTTCCGCCGTCAGCCGCCAATCGTCGAGCACCCAGAGAACGTCGCGATCCACTTCCGGCGGCGCGTCTTCGTCCACGATCAGCGCGCCGTAAAGGCCGCGCTCCACCTGCTCGTAGCTTTGCCAATGCGGGTGATACCAGAACGTGCCCGAATCGTTGGCCGCGAACTCGTAGACGAAGCTTTCGCCGCGCCCGACCGGCTTCTGCGTGAGGCCCGGCACGCCGTCCATCGCATTGGGCAGGCGGATGCCGTGCCAATGGATCGAGGTCGCGTCCGTCACTTCGTTGGCGAGCGTGACCTTGAGCGTGTCGCCGCGCTTCACGCGCAACAGCGGCCCCGGCACCGCGCCGTTGTAGGCCCACACCTCGGTTTCGGGATAAGGCGCGCCGGCGATCGCGGCGCGCGCCGGTGCGGCAACGAGGCGATGCTCGCCGGCCTGGGATACGCGTGGCGCCAGCGCCGCAAGCGCCGCCGTGGCGCCTGCGCCTCGAAGAAAGCGCCGCCGCGTCGTCCTGCCGATTGCGCGCAAGGTCATGGCGCGATCCTACACCCAACGCCTATTCCGCCGGAACGCCGAGCCGCCTCCGGCTCACGCGGATTTCACCGAGAGACTGCCGCAGGATGCTGGCCGAGGAATAGAGAAACAGGCCGGCCATGATCGCGGCGACGGCGAGATCGGGCCACGCCGTGCCGGTGCCGAACACGCCGAGGGCCGCCAGCATCACGGCCAAATTGCCGATGGCGTCGTTGCGGCTGCAAAGCCAAACG
>CAZUYG010000161.1:2631-7201 GCA_964624265.1 uncultured Candidatus Odyssella sp. | reverse complement strand
GCACGACCGATTTCTTCGACATGTTGATCGACATCGCCGTCCGCGACGTGCGCCACCTGACCACGATCATCGCCGCGCTGCGCGGGCAGAAGGTGGTGGCGGCCGTGGAGCGGGCGCGGAGCTGATTGTGGCAAGACGCCCCGCCCGCGCTGCCGAGAGATGCTTCGCGCGGCCTCTGGCCGACGCTCAGCATGACGCTGTATTTTGGCCTATAACGTCATCCTGAGCGAAGCCCGCCACTAGGCGGGCGAAGCGAAGGATCTCTCGACACGTTCGCACGGTGCCCCATGCCTCCCCGCAAGCTCCGCCTCGGCGTCAACATCGATCACGTGGCCACGATCCGCAACGCGCGGGGCGGGCGGCATCCCGATCCGGTCAAGGCCGCGATCGCCGCCGCCCATGCCGGCGCCGACGGCATCACCGCGCATCTCCGCGAAGACCGGCGCCACATCACCGACACCGACATCGACCGGCTGATGGACGAGATCGACCTTCCGCTCAACCTCGAAATGGCGGCGACCAAGGAGATGCTGGAGATCGCGCTGCGCCACAAGCCGCACGCGGCCTGCATCGTCCCCGAGAAACGCGAGGAGCGCACGACCGAGGGCGGACTCGACGTGGTGCGCGGGCACAACAACCTTTCCTACTATGTGCGGTCGCTGGCCGGCGCCGGCATCCGCGTCTCGCTGTTCATCGAGCCCGACAAGGCGGCGCTCGAAACGGCCAAGGCGCTGGGCGCGCCGGTGGTCGAATTGCACACCGGCACCTATTGCGAGGCTTACAACCTCGCGCCCGCCGGCCCCGAGGTGCGGCGCGAACTCGCGCGCATCGTCGAGGCGGCGCGCGTGGCCGGGGACCTCGGCCTCGAATGCCATGCCGGCCATGGCCTTACGTTCGACACCGTCGGGCCAGTGGCCGCGATCTCCTCCGTCGTCGAGCTCAACATCGGCCATTTCCTGATCGGCGAGGCAATCTTCAGCGGCCTCGACAGCGCCATCAAGCGCATGCGCGCGCTGATGGACAAGGCACGCGCCGAAGCCGGCGGGGCGAAGAGCGCATGATCGTTGGGCTCGGTTCCGACCTCGTCGACATCCGCCGCATCGAGAAGACGCTCGGGCGCTGGGGCGAGAAATTCGTCGACCGCTGCTTCACCGAAACGGAGAAGCGGCGCAGCGAGACCCGCTATGGCCGCGCCGCCAGCTACGCCAAGCGATTCGCGGCCAAAGAGGCCTGCGCCAAGGCGCTCGGCACCGGCTTCAGCAGCGGCGTCTATCACCGCGACATGGGCGTGGTGAACCTGGCCTCAGGCCGGCCGACGATCGAGCTGACGGGCGGGGCGGCCAGGCGCTTGGCGGAACTGATGCCGGCTGGTATGACCGCGCGCATCGACGTTTCGATCACCGACGAGCCGCCGCTCGCTCAGGTGATCGTCATAATCTCGGCCGTGCCGAATTCGTCGCCTTGATTTCGGCACGCCGCTCCGCAAAGGTCCGCCGCTCCCAAAGCAGCTCGCAGCGCCGCCGTCACCCGGCGGCCGGATAGGCAACGACAGTGGCAAGCAATCGCGATCTGGCCAAGGCGAAAGCCAAGAAGAAGCAGGCCAAGGGCCATGAAAGCTGGCTCGAGACGATCAAGACGGTGTTCTGGGCCGTGCTGATCGCGCTGCTCGTTCGCACCTTCGCCTACGAGCCGTTCAGCATTCCGTCGGGCTCGATGCTGCCGGGACTGCTGGTGGGCGACTACCTGTTCGTCTCCAAGTTTTCCTACGGCTATTCGCGCTACTCGTTTCCGTGGTCGCCCAAGCTGTTCTCGGGACGCATTCTCGAGGGCACGCCGCAGCGCGGCGACGTCGTCGTGTTCCGCCTGCCGACCGATCCCAAGATCGACTACATCAAGCGCGTCATCGGTCTGCCCGGCGACACGGTGCAGGTGAAAGCCGGGCGGCTCTACATCAATGGCAAGATGGTCGAGCGCCGGCGCACGGGCCAGGTCGTGGTCTACGAGCAGGAGGAGCCGACCGGCCGCTACGCCGAGCGCCTCTATCAGCTCTATGTGGAGTCCCTGCCGGCGGGGCCGTCCGCCCAGGGCGTTCGCCAGCATACGATCTACGAGCGCAGCGACTCCGATTTCGGCAGCGACAACACGCCGGAATACGTCGTGCCCGCCGGCCACTATTTCATGATGGGCGACAACCGCGACAATTCGTGCGACAGCCGCTTCAGCGCCACCTACAATCCCACCGGCCCCAACGGCCAGCGTTGCGGCCAGGTCGTCGGCTTCGTGCCGTTCGAGAATTTCGTGGGCCGCGCCGAATTCATGTTCTTCTCGACCGATGGCTCGGCCGAACTCTGGGAAGTGTGGAAATGGCCCTTCGCGATCCGCTACGGCCGCCTGCTGATGGGCGTGCGCTGAGCGTGTCGGGGCCTCGCGCGTGAGCGGCGACGCGGAGCGATCGGGCGGCGGCGTCGTGCGCTTCGCGCGCGATTTCGTCCGCACGATCTACGACATCGCCGTCACGGCGCTGTGGGCGGTGGCGCTCGCGCTGCTGATCCGCACCTTCGCCTTCGAGCCGTTCCGCATCCCGTCGCCCTCGATGCTGCCGGGTCTCTGGGTCGGCGATTACCTGTTCGTCTCGAAATACAGCTACGGCTACAGCCGCTATTCGTTTCCGTATGGCGCCAGCACGTCGCCGTGGAATCCGTTCCGGTTCGAGGGCCGCTTTTTCGCGGGCGAGCCGCGGCGCGGCGACGTGGCCGTGTTTCGCCAGCCGCGCGATCCGGCGGTGGATTTCATCAAGCGGGTGGTGGGCCTGCCCGGCGACCGCATCCAGGTGAAGAATCGCGTCGTCTACGTCAATGGCAAGGCGCTGGCCCGGTCGCGCGTGGCCGATGCGCAGCCCGAAACCAACGGCGGCGGCATCGGCGAGCCCGGCCATCCGGGCAATGCCGGAGGCATCGAGGCCTTCCGCGAGACGACGCCCGAGGGACGCTCGTATGTCGTCTGGCAGCAGCGGGGCAGCGAAGACAGCCTCGTCAACAACACCGAGGAATACGTCGTCCCGCCCGGCCACTATTTCATGATGGGCGACAACCGCGACGATTCCACCGACAGCCGCAACCTGCTCGCCGTCGGCTACGTTCCGGCCCAGAATCTGGTCGGGCGCGCCGAGTTCCTGTTTTTCTCGACCAATCATCGGGCGGAGCTGTGGGAGATTCATCGCTGGCCCGAGAGCATAAGGTTCTCGAGATTTTTCAAGGAAATTCAGTAGTTTACTTTATACTCATGCGGCATTACGCGAGTTTACGACCGGGCGTTCGCTTAGGTTTTCCTTAACCACCCTGTGGTCGATTGGCACGGCGCCATGTCAGGGGCGCGCAAAGCGGTCGTCGCCGCCAAGGCGGACCGCGCGACTTTCGCATTGCATCGCGGCGCGCGCGGGCCGAAGTAGAGGGGAAAATGTCGTGAGCATCGTGCAACGGCGCTTCGCCAAACTTTACATCGCTCTCGGCCATAGCTTCGTGCGGCCCGAGCTGCTCGAGGAGGCGCTGACGCATGCCAGCGCGTCCGCCGCCAACGGCTCGGCCGCCGGCGGCTATGCCGCCAACTACGAGCGCATGGAGTTTCTCGGCGACCGCGTGCTGAACCTCGTGGTCGCCCAGCACCTCCTGAAGCGCTATCCCGACGAGAAGGTCGGCCAGCTCGCCCGGCGCCATGCGGCGCTCGTGCGCGAGGAAGCGCTGGCCGACGTGGCGCGCCGCGCCGGCATCGCGGAATTCATCCGGCTTTCCGCCGGCGAAGAGCTTTCCGGCGGGCGCAACAACCCGGCCATCGCCGCCGATTGCTGCGAGGCGGTGATCGCCGCGCTCTATCTCGACGGCGGCTTCGCGGCCGCGGAGCGTTTCATCGCCAAATTCTGGTCGCCGCTTCTCAACCAGACGCCGCGTCCGCCCAAGGATCCCAAGACCGCGCTGCAGGAATGGGCGCAAAGCCGCGGCCTGCCGCTCCCCGTCTATACGACGATGGGCCAGAGCGGCCCGGATCACGATCCCACCTTCACCGTGCGCGTGCAGGTGAAGGGCTATCCGGCCACGACGGCCACCGGCCGCTCGAAAAGACTGGCCGAACAGATTGCGGCGCAGTTCCTCGTCGCTATGATCTCGGGGCAGAATCCGCAGCAGCATCCGCCCCGCGAGACGAATGACGGCGCCCCCAAGCCCACCACCCACTGAGACGCGCGCGGGCTTCGTCGCGCTGATCGGCGCGCCCAATTCCGGCAAATCCACGCTCCTGAACGCCCTCGTCGGCGCGAAGGTGTCGATCGTCTCGCGCAAGGTGCAGACGACGCGCGCCCGCGTGCTCGGCATCGCGATGGAAAACGGCGCGCAGATCGCGTTCGTGGACACGCCCGGCATCTTCGCGCCGAAGAAGCGGCTCGACCGCGCCATGGTCGCCGCGGCGTGGCAGGGCGTGGAGGACGCCGATCTCGTGGCGCTCCTGGTCGACGCCCATGCCAACGCGCGCACGACTGACGGCGAAACCGAAGCCATTCTCGCGAGGCTGTCGGAGAGTC
>CAZUYG010000161.1:0-2621 GCA_964624265.1 uncultured Candidatus Odyssella sp. | reverse complement strand
TCGATCGGACGCTCGCCAGGCTGGCGGAAAGCCGGCGCAAGGCCGTGCTGGTGCTCAACAAGGTCGATCTCGTGAACCCGCCGCAGCTGCTCGGCCTCGCGGACCGGCTCAACCGCACCGGCCTGTTCACCGACACGTTCATGGTCTCGGCGCTCACGGGCGACGGCGTCGGCGATCTCCGCCGCCATTTCGCGAAGGCGATGCCGGAGGGCCCCTGGCTCTATCCGGAAGACCAGATCTCCGACATGCCGGATCGCCTGCTCGCGGCCGAGCTCGTGCGCGAGCAGCTGTTCGAGACCCTGCACCAGGAGCTGCCCTATGCCCTCACGGTCGAGACCGAGGCGTGGGAGGAGCGCAAGGATGGCAGCGTCAAGATCGACTGCACGATCTTCGTCGAGCGCGACAGCCAGCGCGCGATCGTGCTCGGCAAGGGCGGGGAGCGAATCAAGGCCGCCGGGGCCGCGGCGCGCAAGGAGCTGGAAACGCTGTTCGAGCGCCGCGTCCACCTGTTCCTGTTCGTCAAGGTGCGCGACAAGTGGCAGGACGATCCCGAGCGCTACCGCGCCATGGGGCTGGAGTGGGAGGGGTAGCCCACGGTGCCCGTGTTTTGCGCAAATATTTCAGATGCATGGCGCGATTTGTCAGCCTTGAATCCGGCCGCGGTATAATACTTTCTTCACCAATCTCGCCCATGGTTCATCGTTAACGGCAGGCCTTGGTTTTGTTCGGGGTGCCGGGACGCGCCGCTCCGGGAATGAGGATGATTCGTACCGCGCCACTGCCGACCAATAGAGCGAGCCGCTGGCGCGTGCGCGTGTTCCTGGCGCTGGTCTGCGTGCTGGCGCTTGCGGGCGTGTGGACGACGGCCTGGCACGCGGATCAGCGCGAGCGCGAAACGCACATCGACGAACTCGCCGCGCGCGTGCGAACCGCCGCCAACGCTTCGGCGCTCGCCGTCGCGGCGCGGCTGCGGATGATCGATCATCTGCTGCTCTACGCCGTGGCGGATTTCGAGCGCGATCCGCAGCGCTTCAAGCTCGACTTCTGGTTCGAACAATCGGCCTCGATCGCCGCCGCCGCGCCGCAGTTCACGCTGCTCGACAAGGACGGCATCGTGCGGCAGAGCAGCGTCGGGCCGTCGGCGCACGGCGCCGATCTCGCCGCGGGCGAATCCTTCCTCGCGCATCGCAGCGCCGACACGCAGCGCATGCATGTGAGCCGCGTGACGGTCGATCCCGCAACGAAGCGCCAAGCCATCCACATCTCGCGCCGGGTCAACGATCGCGTCGGCGTCTTCGCCGGCGTCCTGGTCCTGTCGGTGCATCCCGAATTCTTCTTCGACGTGCTCGACCGCGTGAAGGTCGGCATCCTGGGCGGCGGCGCCATGCGCCGCGAGGGCGGCAACGCGATCCTGCGGCTCACGAGCGCCGCGCGCGACATCGGCGACGGAACGGTCGCCGGCCCGGCCGAACGCTACGAATCGGCCGATGCGGCCTATATGGGGCACATGTACGACGCCGAGGTGGTGCGCGCGACGCGCGGCCTCGAGGACTACGACGACATCGTCGTCGACGCCGAAGGCAACGTCGCCGAGGCACTGGCCGAAATCCAGCAGCGCCGCTCGCTCATCTGGCTCGCCGCCGCGGTCGTCACGCTGCTGATCATCGCGCTGTTCCTGGCGCTCACCTCGGATCTCGCGCGCCTGCGGCGCCTGCGCGGACAGCTCGAGAACCGCAACCGCGAGCTCATTCTCGCCAATCGCTCGGCGCTCTCGGCCGTCGAGGCGAAATCGCGTTTCCTCGCGAACATGAGCCACGAATTCCGCACGCCGCTCAACGCGATCCTCGGCTTCTCCGAGGCGCTGAAGAGCGGGCTGTTCGGCCATCTCAATCCGCGCCAGGCGGAATACGCGTCCCATATCCACAGCAGCGGCAATCATCTGCTCGCGCTGATCAACGACGTGCTCGACATTTCGCGGCTCGATCTCGACGCCTACGTGCTCAATCCCGAGCGCATCGAGCTCGCCGACGCGGTGAACGGCGCCGCGCGCACGCTCTCCGTCGCGGCCGAGCAGAAGGGCGTCGATCTCCGCGCCGACGTCCCGTCCGGGCTGCCCGCGATCATGGCCGACGAGCGCGCGCTCAAGCAGGTGCTGCTCAACCTGCTCTCGAACGCCGTCAAATTCACGCCGTCGGGCGGCATCGTCGCGATCCGTGCCGAACGCCGCGACGACGGCGGCGTGGCCATCGTCGTCGCCGACACCGGCCTCGGCATCGCGCCCGACGATCTCGCGCGCCTGTTCCAGCCGTTCCAGCAGGCGGAGAACACGCGCCGGCACAATCCCGAGGGCACCGGCCTCGGCCTCGTCATCAGCCGGCGCCTGATGGAGAAGCACGGCGGCACGCTCGCGCTCGAAAGCGAAGTCGGCAAGGGCACGCGCGCGATCGCGGCGTTGCCGGCGAGCGCCGTCGCTGCCGCTCCGGCGCTGAATCGCACCGCGGCGATGGCGGCATAGCGCGCGCCTGAAGCACCCGGCGCACGGCGTCCCGTGCCGCTAAGTGTCCGCGGGGACGACAAAGCGCGGCGAACTTGCTAAATCCTGCGGATGGACTGGAGCGACC